>DATNKF010000570.1:0-2157 GCA_035603555.1 Allostellaceae bacterium | reverse complement strand
CGGCACGATCCGCATGCATCAGGAGCGGCGCTTCCCGGGTCGCGTGGTTGGGACGGCCCTCAAAAACCCGGATTTCCTTGCGCTCGCGCGGGCCTATGGCGCCTTTGGCGCTTCGGTCTCCCGAACCGAAGATTTCGCACCTGCTTTCGAGGAGGCAGCCTCTCGCAACGGCCCGGCGATTATCGAACTCCGGATGGACCCGGAGCTGATCACGACGCGCACGACGCTCACGGAAATTCGTCGGCAAGCCGAGGCACGTCAAGGCGAGCGAGGGGACGAATGAGGAGCCCGGGGGTCGCCAGCCAGGAGTGGTCCGCCCGGCGCTATGCCGAGACGGCTCATTTCGTGCCGGCTCTTGGGGCACCGGTGCTCGACCTGCTCGCGCCCTCGGCTGGGGAGCGCATCCTCGACTTGGGCTGTGGCGACGGGGTCTTGACCGAAAAGATCGCCGCGGCGGGCACTACGGTTGTAGCCGTCGACGCCGCACCCGAGATGGTCGCTGCGGCCCGGGCCCGCGGCATCGACGCGAGGGTAATGCCCGGCCAAAATCTGACCTTTGACGGCGAGTTCGACGCGGTATTCTCGAACGCAGCACTGCATTGGATGCGGCCTTCGGAACATGTCCTCGCCGGTGTCCGCCGGGCGCTCAGGCCGGGGGGCCGCTTTGTCGGCGAGATGGGCGGTCACAACAACACCGCCGCGATCATCGTTGCGTTGAGCGCGGTCCTCGCCCGCCGCGGGCTCGACGCGCACCGGGTCAACCCGTGGTATTTCCCGTCTGCTGCCGCCTATCGCAGCAAACTGGAGGAGGCCGGCTTCGCCATCCAGGAGATCCGCATCGTGCCGCGCCCTACGGTGCTGCCGACTTCGATCGAGGCGTGGCTCGACACCTTCGCCGGCGCTTTCTTCGGCGGGCTGCCGAAGCGGGACCGATCACTCGCCCGCGCCGAGGTGGCCAATCTGTTGCGGCCGATCTTGGTGGACGAGACCGGAACCTGGATTGCCGATTACGTTCGGCTCCGTTTCCGCGCAACGCTGCCCGGATAGAGAGTTGTGGTCATTATTGCTATATTGACAATATAGCAATAATGTGGTACAGGGTGCTGTGCTTTTAGCGATGACGGAGTGACATGATGCACACGGGGTTGCGGGTGACCGGCGCTTGGCTGTGCTCCTAGCGGGCAACACTGGAGGTTGGGTCCTTGCCTGTATTCCACCTGTATTTGCAGGGGAGGGCAGACCAGCTCTCGCGTATCGCGCGAAACAAAAATGCCGCTCCGGTAGAGCACAGCTGAAGTCGGTGGGTGCTCCGCAGTGTTTGCCGCTTTCCCGGATCGCCGGCTTCTACTGCGGTTCGGTTATGAGACGGTCGAGGAGGCTCGCGGCGGCCCTCGCTTCGGCAAGGCGCTTCGAGGAGGCGGTCGCGGTGGCGCGATCTCCGCCCGCAACACTTGCCGCCACCGTGAAGAGCGGCGAATGATCGGGGCCACTGGTTGACACAAGTTCATAGGCGGGGAGTTCCAGGCCGCGCGCTTGCGCCCACTCCTGAAGCGCAGTCTTGGGGTCGCGCGGCGGCTCCTCCATCTCATCGATCAGCGGCTCCCAGAACCGCCGGACGAATGACGACGCGGCCGCGAAGCCGCCGTCGACAAAGATCGCTGCGACCAGGGCTTCGCAAGCATCGGCAAGAATTCCGGGATTGCCCGCAGCCCCTGCCGCCGTCTCGGCCCGCGACAGGACCAGATACGGACCCAGCCGGATCGCTTCCGCGACGCGCGCCAGCGCCTCACGCCGCACGAGATGGGTATGCCTGCGGGTAAGATCGCCCTCAGGCTCGTCTTCAAACCGCCGCCACAAAAGGTCGGCAACGACGAGACCGAGGACGCGGTCGCCGAGGAATTCGAGACGCTCGTAGCCGCGCTTGACGAGCTTTCGGCGCCGGTCGCGGCGGCGCTCGGCGGCGAGCGCGCTGGGATGAGTGAGGGCCTCTTGGAGAAGCTCACGACGAACGAACTTGTATCCGATGATTTTCGGCAGATCCTCCGCGGACACGTCAATTGACGCCATGGAACAGGCGGCTGTAGCGGATCTCGAACGGCCATTGCCAAAACTTCCATCCCGACCCGTCGATCGAGAAAAAGATGAACTCGGCTCGCC
>DATNKF010000569.1:0-5194 GCA_035603555.1 Allostellaceae bacterium | reverse complement strand
GAAGGCGTTCATCAGATGCGCGTCGCCGTGCGCCGCATGCGCTCGGCGATCTCCTCCTTCAAGAAGCTGCTTCCGGCTGCGGATCGTCGGTGGATATCCGGAGAATTAGGATGGCTTGTCGATGTTCTCGGATCGGCGCGCAACCTCGATGTCTTTGCGATCGAATTGCTGCAGCCGGCACGGGAGGCGCTGTCGGACGAAGCCGGTGTTGCCGATCTCGCTGCCGCGCTCGATGAAGCGCGTTGGGCCGCCTACGACCGGGTCGCGCAGGCGATCCGTTCGGAGCGGCACGCCGCCGGGATGCTGCGCCTGTCACATTGGTTCGAAGCGCGCGCATGGCGCAATGGACCGGCCGAGGCAGCGGCTCTTCTCACCGCACCGATCGGCGACCTAGCCCCGCGCTTGCTCGATCGGCGGTGGCGCAACTTTCGCAAGCGCAGCAAAGGCTTCCGCCGGCTGACGGCGCGGCAGCGACACAAGTTGCGGATCGCCGCCAAGAAGCTGCGCTACACCATCGAGCTGCTCGGGAGCCTGTTCGATCACGACGAGTTGCACCCATTTGTGACGCGCCTGAAGCGGCTGCAGGACGAGCTTGGGTATGCCAACGACCTGCATGTCGCGCATGATCTGTTGCCGGAGCTGTCAGACCGTGCAATGGCTCGGAATGTCGTCGCGAGCGCCGGGGCCCGGGTGCTCGAATGGCACGAAAAGGGGCTCGCCAGGGGCGAGCGAAAGCTACGCAAACGGCTGCGCCGGCTAAACCGCGCCGGGCCCTTCTGGCACCGGCAAAAGCGGGGCGCCGGCTAAGGTGGGTCGTGGCGAGAAGGCCAGCCCGTCGGAAATTACGCGGCGCAGAGTTTTGCGCGCGCTGGTCACACGGCCGCGAGAGGAGGCCTTGAGCTTGGCGGCGGCGCTGGCGGGCCGCGGCGTCGATGCCGTCATCGAGCCGATGATGGAGGTCCATTTTCGCGCTTCCGTAGTGCCCGACCTTGCCGAGGTGCAGGCAATTCTGTGCACCAGCGCCAATGGTGTGCGGGCTTTGGCGCGCGTCGCCGGAGAGCGGGATCGTCCGCTCCTGGCGGTCGGCGACGCCACAGCATCGCGCGCCCGCGTTGAGGGCTTCACCAATGTGGCGAGCGCCGGCGGCGATATTGCTGATCTCGTCCGGCTGGCCGTGACGCGCCTTCGCCCGCAAGGCGGGCGCCTATTGCACGTTGCGGGCGAGGTCGTCGCAGGTGACCTCGCTGGAGCATTGCGGGCACAAGGTTTCAGCACAGAGCGAATTGTCCTTTACGACGCCCGGCCGGTTGCCGCGCTTAGCAAGTCGACGATACGCGCCTTGTGCTCCGGCAAGATCGACTTCGCTGTTTTTTTTTCGCCGCGCACCGCAGCCATATTCGTCAAGCTCGCGAACGGTGCCGGCCTTGCACCCTGCTGCCGAACAATCACAGCGGTGTCGATTAGCGCGGCCGCAGACGCCGCCCTGGCTACGCTGTCATGGCATGACCGACATGTGGCCGCAAAGCCGAGCCAGGCGGCGTTGCTTGATCAGCTCGATCGTGTTCTCGGCGCGCGGCACCAGGTCCCTCCATGACGGAAGGTCACGGACCAGGACACGTTGAGGAGGCCGTAGCCGCGCCCGAGCCGGGTCAAGGCCCGGCTAGCGCGAGCCCAGCCGCAGGATCGCAACCTCGCGCACCGCGCCGACGTGAGGTATGGCCGATTGTGGTCGTGGGGCTGATCATCGCCGCGATCATGACTTCACCATTCTGGGCGCCCGCTCTTGCGCCACTTCTGCCTTGGGGTGCGGGGCTGCCGGCCGGACCAATTCCGGATGACGCTGCGCTTGCCGCAAGGCTGGAGGCGATCGAGCGGCGGCCTGCCGCGCCTGCCACCGAGGTGGGCGCAATCGGATCGGCGCAGAGCGCGTTGGCGCGACGGGTCGATCAGCTGGAAGCGATGCGCAACGGAGATCGGCAAAGCGAGACCGCCGTTGCGTCGCTCAAGGGTGGGCTGGACCGACTCCAACAACAGCTCGGGGTGGTCGAAGCGCAGGCGGCTTCGCGCGAGGCCGGGGAAGCCGCCGAGATGCGAAAAGTTCAACAGGAGCTGACGCGGCTCACCACCATTGCTGCCGATCTTGGCGACCGGCTTGCAGCACAAGAGCAGCGGCTGCGGGTGGAAAAGACCCAGCCGACCGATGCGATATTGCTAGTGGCGCTGCTGCGGATCCGCGAGGCGGTCGAGCAGGCACGACCCTTTGCGGCGGAGCTCAGCGCCTTCGCGGCGCTGGCCCATGACCGACCCGATCTCCTCGCGGCGACCGCGCCGCTCGCCGAAGTAGCCCGCGATGGGGTGGTAGGGCGTCTTACCTTGGCAAAGCGTCTGGCCGAGCTCGCCGGGCACATCGCCAACGCGACGGCGCTTCCACCGGAGGCAAATTGGGAGTCCCAGGTGCTTGCGCGGCTGCGCTCTCTGGTGACGATCCGCCGGATCGAAGGTGCGCCGCAAAGCGAGCCGGAGGCGGTGGTACGAGCGGCTGAGGGCGCGCTCGGACGCGGCGATCTGGGCGACGCCGTCGCACAGCTCGATCGGCTTGCCGGCGCGAATGCTGAAGCCGCGGGCCCATGGCTCAGAATGGCGCGACCGCGGGTGGCTGTCGAGGCGGCCCTGACGAACCTGCAAGAACTCTTGGTGATCGGCCTCGGCCATGCTCCAGAGGTGCCGGGACGCGCTCCGGCCGAAACGTCGGCGAAACCAGAGAGGCTTCCGTGATCCGCGGCACCGCCGGCATTTTTATCGTCGCGGTGGTGGTCGCAGCGGCAGTTTTCTTGGCCGATCGACCCGGCCGGGTCGATATCATCTGGCAGGGTTGGCAGATAGAAACTTCGGTCGGCGTGCTGGTCGCTGCCGCGGTCCTTGCGGCGCTGGCGGTATGGTTGCTGGTCTCGGTCATAGGCCTCGTCATCAGCGGTCCACGCCGGATCCTCCGCAGCCGACGGGAGCGGCGCCGCCGAGCGGGCTACCGGGCGTTGGCGCAAGGTATGGTAGCCGTCGCAGCCGGCGATGCGCGAGAGGCGCAACGTTTTGCCAGGAGGGCGGATGTGCTGCTCGCCGATCCGCCCTTGACTCTGCTCCTTTCCGCCCAGGCGGCCCAGCTCGATGGCGATGAGGAGGCCGCGAAGAAGTATTTCACGGCGATGCTCGAGCGACGCGAGACTGAGTTTCTCGGTTTGCGCGGACTGCTGAATCAAGCGCTGCGAACAGGCGATCGCAGCGCCGCGCTCCAGCTCACCGAACGCGCGGCGACACTGCGCCCGGCGGCGCGCTGGGTGGCCCTCAGCCGTTTCGATCTCGAGGCGCGCGAAGGACGCTGGGAAGCAGCCCGCAAAACTCTCGGGCAATTGACCAAACGCCGGCTCATATCGCCCGAACGGGCGCGTCATCACCGTGGGGTAATCCTTTACGAGCTGAGCCTTGCTGCCCTGGCGCGCGGCGATCGGCCTCGGGCGACTGCAATGGCTGCCGCGTCTCAGGCATTGACCGAAGATCTCGCCGGTCCGGCCGCTCACCATGCGCGATTGCTGCTCGCGGAACGGCGGGCCAGGCGTGCGGCAAAGGCCGTCGAGCGCGCCTGGCGCGCCGCGCCTCATCCCGAACTGGCGCAAGTCTACAGCGCGATCTATCAGGGAGAGCCGCCGCTCGCGCGCGTCAAGGCGTTCGAGCGGCTCGCTGCACAAAACCCGGCGGCCTGCGAAAGCCATGTGGTGCTGGCCGAAGCAGCGCTCGAGGCCCAGCTCTGGGGCGAAGCGCGCCGCCACCTCGACGTCGCGATCGCGGCCGACCCGACGGCACGGCTGTGTTTGCTTTCGGCTCGACTCGAAGAGGCCGAGCACGGTGATCTCGGAGCCATGCGCGCATGGCTCGATCGCGCCGTCACCGCAACGCCCGATCGGCGCTACATTTGTGCGGCCTGTGGCGGAGAGGGCCTCGAATGGCACTCGCTATGCTCCCGCTGCGGCGCCTTCGATACCCTTTCCTGGCGTGCGCCTGCTTGGGCGTTTCCCGTAGCCACGCTGCCGATCCCGACCCCGACCGGACCTAACGCCGCGCTTGACCTCACCTCGCCCCTCGTGAAGGTCCCGGCCGCCACGTCAAACGGCTTGGCTCTCACCCTCGATCAGGCTAAAAACCAACCGGTCGCGCCGCCCCGGTAGCTCAGCGGTAGAGCAACCGCTTCGTAAGCGGTAGGCCGTTGGTTCAAATCCGACCCGGGGCACCAGCTCTTTCCGATCACCCGAGCTGCAACAAGCAGTTGTGTCGCCAGTTACGCTTCGCTGCACCTGCAGCAAGTCTGCAGCGAGATCACCCTTTAAAGTTGAACTCGACCCCGCCCCCCGGCGGGAAGCGCCCGGTTCCTGTCGAAGTTCGGTCCCAATACCGCACGCCGCTTTCCAGTATCATATAGGCAATATATTCATTATAGCAATCATTCGCGGGGCGGTCAACCGTGCTCCGAAAAGCACCGTCTTGCGTCAACTCTGGCACTCAAGGCGACCGCAGCCCTCGGCATCTCGGCGTAAAACCTGCCATCGCGCAGATCGTACATGTGACCACGGCGGGCGAGCCGCGCGGCCCATAGCGCCGAGGGTTCGGGCGGCCAATCCCGCTGGACATTGTCATCGCGAAACCGGATTCTATCCGAATCTTCGACACCGGAGCGCGATGCCAGAGCGTGCGTTTTGCGGAAATTAGACGGATGGTAAGTGACCACAGGAGGTGGAAGCGATGATCCAGACCAGTGGGATCGACCACGTCGTGCTGCACGTCAACGATGTGCAACGCGCGAAGAAATTCTACACCGACGTGCTCGGCATGACCGTTTATCGCGAGGATGGTCGGCAAGTGTTTTTGCACGCCGGGCAGCAGGGGGTGGCGCTGTTCGAGAAGGACGGCGGAGCGTCGTTGACGGCCGGCAACGACCTCAACCATCTCGCCCTCAACGTGGCGTCGGGGACCTACGAGACCCTCAAGGCCGAGCTGGAAGGTCACAGCGTGACCGTCACCGGCCGCCCGAGCGAGGACCGCTGCATCTATTTCCGCGATCCTGACGGCCACCGGCTGCGGCTGATGATGCGCAGGTGAGCGGCTAGAACGAAGACGCTGCGCCCAGGCGCCGGCGCCGAATGGAAGG
>DATNKF010000568.1:0-3784 GCA_035603555.1 Allostellaceae bacterium | reverse complement strand
TCGGCGGCTAGATCGAAGTAATCCATCGCCCGGGTGATATACAGATACGAGTTGGCGTCGAAGCGGTCGACAAAAGTGCTGCCCTGGTGGCGCAGATAGCTTTCGACCTGGAAGTCGGCGTCGAAGCCATAGGTAACGGCGCGGCGATCCTGCAGGTTGCGTCCGAATTTGCGGTGTAGCGCCGGCTCCGAGAGATAGGTGATGTGGGCTGCCATGCGGGCGACCGCAAGGCCACGGACGGGCCGCCGGCCAAGGCTGAGATAACGTCCGCCGGACCACTCCGGGTCAGCCATGATTGCTTGGCGCCCGACTTCGTGGAAGGCGATGTTCTGGGCGGAGTGGCGCGCTGCGGCCGCGATCGGCACGGCGGCAAACACGCATTCCGGATAGCTCGCCGCCCACTGCAGCACCTGCATCCCGCCCATCGAACCGCCGGTCACACAGAACAGGCTGTCGATCGCGAGATGATCGAGAAGCCGCTTCTGGGCGCGGACCATGTCGCGCACGGTGATGACCGGAAACGACAACGCCCAAGGGTCGCCGGTCGCGGGATTGATGTCCTGCGGACCGGTCGTCCCCATGCAGCCGCCGAGCACGTTGGCGCAGACAATAAAATACCGGCTCGTGTCGAGCACCAGGCCGGGGCCGACCATCGTTTCCCACCAGCCCGGCTTATTGGTGATCGGATGGGGATCGGCGGCATATTGGTCGCCGGTCAGCGCGTGGCAGACCAGGATGGCGTTCGTGCGATCCGGGTTGAGTTTGCCGTAGGTCTGATACGCAATGGTAAACGGGCCGAAATCGACCCCGCAATCGAGCCGCAACGGCTCGTGCACGAGCAGACGATGGCCGGGCCACTCCTGCTCGGGTCGTGAGCGCAGGCGCTGCGAGATCAATATCGACATCTAGACCGAGGCGGTTGCAGGGCGGCCGAACCGCGCCTCGCAAAGCGCGGTCCCCGGTTCTCAACTTGGGGGCGCTAGGTAGGGATCTGAGGTGAGCCATGTCAACGTTTTCTTTGATTTCACCCGGTCCCGTCTCTAGTACTATCAACCCCCTTTGAGCAAACGAGACCATGCCCGCCACCCCGTCCGATCTCGCAGAGTTGCGCCATCGCCTCGATGAGATCGATGACAAGGTGCACGACCTTCTGATCGAACGGGTGGAGATCATTTCGATGGTGGCGGCAAGCAAGCGGGACGGCCGACTCGCCGCTTTCCAGCCGGCCCGGGAGGCTGAGATCATCCGCCGCCTTGTCGGTCGGCACCACGGGGATTTCCCCGTGGCAACCCTTGTTCGGATGTGGCGCGAGATGCTCGCGGCGACGGTACGGCTGCAATCGCCGTTTGCCGTCGCGGTCTTTGCGCCGACCGAAGCGCAGGGCTTTTGGGATCTGGCGCGCGACCACTACGGCAGCAACACGCCGATGTCGGCTTACCGCTCGACCGGTCAGGTAATCCGCGCGGTCAGCGAAGGCCAAGCCGCGATCGGCGTGCTGCCGATGCCGCAGCAGGGCGAGGCCGATCCCTGGTGGCGTCAACTCGTGTCCAAGGATGACAACGCCCCGCGGGTCGTCGCCCGCCTGCCGTTCGGCGCTCGCGGCAACGCCCGCAGCGACGGCGCCGATGCGCTCGCGATCGGGCGCGGGACGCAGCAGGCGACCGGTGCGGATCGCACGCTTCTCGCGATGGAATTGGCGGCGGACATCAGCCGCGGCCGAATCTTCCGCATTCTCTCGTCGCTGGGGCTGAACCGCACCTTCTTTGCCTCCTGCGAGCATGCCGGGGGTGCCGTCAACCTGATCGAAATCGACGGCTTCGTGCCGATCACGGACCAGCGGCTCGACAGCTTCCGTGCGCAGCTCGGTGGCGCGCTCCACCGGATGCTGCCGTTCGGCGGCTACGCGCTGCCGATCCCAGTGGCGGCGCTGACCGATGCGGCTCGCGCGGGATCGGCTCCCGCTGTATCGGAAGCCTGAGCCGGTGACGATCGCTCCCGGTCCCACACCCCGCCCAGGCATCCTCGACATCGCTCCCTATGTCGGCGGCGAGGCGAAAATCGTTGGAGTGGAGCGGCCGATCCGGCTCGCCTCGAACGAGAGCGCCCTCGGGCCGAGCGCCAAGGCGGTCGCGGCCTATCGCGCCCTTGCTGGTGAGATCCACCGTTACCCCGACGGGAATGCCGACGAGCTGCGCCAAGCACTCGGGCGGCGTCACGGGCTCGATCCGGCGCGCATCGTCTGCGGCGCCGGATCGGACGAGCTGATCAACCTGCTGCTGCGCTCCTACGCCGGGCCGGGGGACGAGGTGCTCTACAGCCGCCACGGCTTCCTGATGTATCCGATCGGCGCGCAGACGGTCGGGGCCACGCCGGTCGCCGCTCCCGAACGGGCGCTCACGACCGATGTCGATGCGCTCCTGGAGCGGGTCAGCGAACGCACCCGCCTTGTCTTCATCGCCAACCCGAACAACCCGACCGGCACCTATCTCAGTGCGGGCGAAATGGCGCGGCTGCACGCCGACCTGCCCCCCTCGGTCGTGCTCGCGATCGACGCCGCCTACGCCGAGTTCGTCAACCGCAACGACTACGAAGCCGGGGTCGCGCTCGTCGATCGGGCGGATAATGTCGTGATGTTGCGCACCTTCTCGAAGATTTACGCGCTCGGCGGGCTGCGCCTCGGCTGGGCCTATTGCCCGCCGGCGATTGCCGACGTCTTGAACCGCATGCGGGGACCCTTCAACGTGGCGGCACCCGCTCTCGCCGCCGGCGTGGCCGCGGTCGAGGACGTCGTCGCGATCGAGAGAGCGCGCGCTCACAACGAACGCTGGCACGGCTGGTTTTCCGAGCGGCTCGCAGCGCTCGGGATCCCGCTGACCCCGAGTGTCGGCAATTTCGTCCTCGCCCGCTTTCCCGACAGCCCGAGCAAGAACGCCGATGCGGCCTTTGCCTTCCTCCAGTCCCGCGGCATTTTGGTTCGACAGATGGGGGGCTACGGGTTGCCGCAATATCTAAGGATCACGATCGGCACCGGCGAGGAGATGGAACGGGTGGCAGAGACGCTCGCCGAATTCATGTCGGCGCGATGAGCGAGACATTGTTCGACCGGGTGGCGTTGATCGGCATCGGGCTGATCGGTTCCTCGCTCGCGCGGGTGTTGCGCCGCGACAGCCCGGCGACAACGATCGTCGCCTGCGCCCGCCGTGCCGAGACGCTGGCGGCAGTGCGCCGGCTCGATATCGCCGACGAGACCACCGACGATCCCGCGAGGGCGGCCGAGGGTGCGGATCTCGTGGTGCTCGCCACACCGCTCTCGGCCTATGCCGAGATCGGACGGCGGATCGCCCCGGCGCTCCGGCGCGGTGCGATCCTGACCGATGTCGGCTCGGTCAAAGAAGCGGTGATCCGTGATCTGCAGCCATCGGTGCCGGAAGGCGTTCACTTTGTTCCCGGCCATCCGGTCGCCGGGACCGAGCATTCCGGGCCCGAGGCGGGCTTTGCGGAGTTGTTTCGCGGGCGCTGGTGCATCCTGACCCCGCCGCCCGAGACGGCACCCGAGGCGGTGGCTGAGGTCACCCGGATGTGGGAGCAGGCCGGCATGCGGGTCGTGACGATGAGTGCGGACCATCATGACCGGGTGCTGGCGGTGACATCGCACCTGCCGCATCTGATCGCCTATACGATCGTCGGCACCGCAACCGACCTCGAGGACAGCCTCAAATCCGAGGTCATCGAGTTCTCGGCCAGCGGCTTTCGCGACTTCACCCGGATCGCCGCCTCCGACCCG
>DATNKF010000567.1:0-3970 GCA_035603555.1 Allostellaceae bacterium | reverse complement strand
CGGGGCCGCCGGGCCACTCGAGCAGCGGCATCTGCAATACGCCAACTACCGCGCCGTCGCGGATGGCTCGAAGGTCACCCGGACGCACTGGCACATCGCCCTTGCCAACGGCCTGGGATGGGGCTTCGACGGCATGGACGGGGTGATCTTTGCGCTTATCTCGCCGCTGATCATCAAGGAGTTCGCGCTCGACGTTCCGACCTACCGGACCGGCTTCCAGGTCTGGCTCACGCTCGGCATCACTGGGCTTTATTTCTGGCCGTGGCTTTCCGACCGGCTCGGCCCTCGCACCTTGCTCGCAGTCAACATCGCGATGTTCTCGCTGATGATGCCTCTCGTGGCGCTGGCGCCGAGCTTCGCTGTTTTTGTCGCGGCACGCGCGCTGCTTACCTTTGCGCTCAACGGCGAGTGGTCGCTGGGATCAATGCTCGTCGCCGAGACCTGGCCCGCGCATCTGCGCGGCCGGGTGATTAGCATCAATCGGGCCACCTGGTGCTTCGGCGCCTCGTTTGCCGGCGCGATCACCGGTCTCGTCGCCGGCACTTGGGGGTGGCGAGCGGCGGTGATGGTGCCGGGCGTCATCGCTCTGCTCGCGATTTATGTCCGCGCGACCTGCCCCGAATCCCCGTACTGGGTCCGCGCCCAGGACCGCAAGCGGCGCATCGCCGACACGCTCGCCGCCGGAGGCACGCTGAGCGCCGAGGATCGGACGTGGTACACGAAGGCCGACAAGGTCGGCATCCGGCAGGTGTTCATGCCGGATGTCCTTCCGGCGACGCTGGTCGGCATCTTCATCGCCTGCTGCAGCTGCTGCATCTACGGCACCGTCGGCGCCTGGATGCCGCTCTACCTCTCGACCGAAAAGCACTGGTCAACGGCGGAATACAGCACCTTCTACGTGTTCTGGGGCCTCGTCGGCTTTTTCGGGCTGTGCGCGGCCGGCTGGCTCGCCGACAAGATCGGCCGACGCGTCGGCTTTATCGCGCTCTTGACCTGGGGCGCGGTCTTTATGACCCTCTGGGTCTACGCAGCGAGCAACCTGTGGCTCTGGATATTCGGGCTCGGCTGGAGTTTCGGGTTTCTCGGTTTTTGGGGCCCGAGCACGACGCTCACCGCCGAAATCTTCCCGACCCGCATTCGCGGCGTGGCCAACGGTGTCGTGTGGTTCATCGGCTTCTTCGTGGGATTTGTGTTGTGGCCGTTCGCTACCGTGGCACTGCAGCAGGCTACGGGGTCCTTCGCCCTCGCTTTCCTGACGATACCGGTCTTCATGGTCGCCATGGCCGCGGGGGTCTGGTTTATCGTCCCCGAGCACGCCGGCAAGGAGCTCAACGCGATCGCCGTCTAAGGGCTTGGATACCTGCCGGCCAGCAATGCGGCGATCTCGGCTTCGCCATCTTGGCACCAAGATCGTAGCGTATCATGCACTTCAGGATGAGGTCAGCTGTTCCCCTGCCAGCCTCGTTCGGCTCCCTGAGAGCCTCCCTGCTCGGCGGCGGCGGATTCGGTTAGTAACTCTTTGATCTAAAGGATATTATTGGCGGAAAGCCAGTCGATTTTCGGTGCGGAATTGATTTTTCTCCCTGCTGTCAGGGAGGCAGCTGTTAATGCGAGGGGGTATCGGAGGCATGGCGGGTGATCGGCTTTGAGGTGCTGGCGCGCGACGGCATGGCACGGCGCGGGCGCCTGACGACCGGACACGGCGCCGTCGACACGCCGGTCTTCATGCCGCTCGCCACGACCGGCACGGTCAAGGCAATGACCCCCGAAGGCGTCGCCGCAACCGGGGCGCGGATCGTCCTCGGCAACACCTACCACCTGATGCTCCGGCCCGGAGCGGAGCGCATCGCCGCCCTTGGCGGGCTGCATCGCTTCATGAACTGGCCGCACGCCATTCTGACCGATTCCGGCGGCTACCAGGTCATGTCGCTCGCCGCCCGGCGAACCATCACCGAGGCCGGGGTTACTTTCCGCTCGCATCTCGACGGCAGCCTTCACGAGCTGACCCCGGAGCGCTCGATCGCGATCCAGCATCTGCTCGGCGCGGACGTCACAATGGCTTTGGACGAATGCACGCTCCACCCTTCCTCGCGCGAGGCGGTCGAGAGTTCGACAGAATTGACGGTGCGCTGGGCCGAGCGCTCGCGCCGCGCCTTTGTCGAACGGCCGGGACATGGGGTGTTCGGGATCGTCCAGGGCGGGGTCCATCCTGATCTGCGCCTGCGCGCCACCGCGAGACTGATCGAAATCGGCTTTGACGGCTATGCGGTCGGCGGGCTCGCGGTCGGCGAGGGGCAGGCGACGATGTTCGCGGTGCTCGATGCGACGGTGCCGGCATTGCCCGAAGACCGGCCGCGCTACCTGATGGGCGTCGGCAAGCCCGCCGACCTCGTCGGCGCCGTGGTGCGCGGCATCGACATGTTCGACTGCGTGCTCCCGACCCGCTCCGGCCGCACCGCGCAGGCTTTCACGCGGTATGGCACCCTCAACCTGCGCAACGCGCGCCACGCCGATGATCCGGCTCCGCTCGATCCGGAATGCGCTTGCCCCGCTTGCACCGGGTATAGCCGCGCCTATCTCCACCATCTCTGCCGCAGCAGCGAGATCCTCGGCAGCATGCTGCTGACCGCGCACAACCTGCGTTATTATGCCGATCTGATGGCGGCGATGCGGGCGGCGATCGAAACGGGTTCGCTCGCCGATTTCGCCGCCGCCTTCGAGAATACCGAATGAGACCTACCCAGCTCGGGCATCCCTCGACATTACCTGAAACGCCGGATGCGGCGGTTCTCGAGACCGTCCCCAACCCCCATCCCGGCTTGCTCTACCTTGTCCGTTTCACCTGCCCTGAATTCACCTCGCTGTGTCCGGTGACCGGCCAACCCGATTTCGCCCATTTCGTGATCGACTACGTGCCCGAAGCGGCGATCCTCGAGAGCAAGTCGCTGAAGCTCTATCTCGGCGCCTTCCGCAATCACGCGGCATTCCACGAGGACTGCACGCTGGCGATCGCCCGCCGGCTGGTCGAGACCCTCGCCCCGCGCTGGCTGCGCATCGGCGGCTATTGGTATCCGCGCGGCGGCATCCCGATCGACGTCTTCTACCAGACGGCCGCGCCGCCGGCCGGGCTATGGCTTCCCGACCCCGGTGTCGCTCCCTACCGCGGGCGCGGCTGAGCCCAACGCATGCCTGATCTGATCCGCGAGGCGATCCGCGATCGCGCTTTGGCCTGCGGCTTTGATGCGGTGGGCTTCGCCGAGGCGCATCTCGACGCGGAGGCACGCGCCGGGCTCGGCGAATTCATCGCCCGCGGCTATCACGGCGATATGGGCTGGCTCGCTGCCACCGCGGCACGGCGCGGCGACCCGCGCGTGTTGTGGCCCGAGGCGCGGACCGTCATCGTGCTCGGCGTCAACTACGCGCCCGAGGCCGATCCGTTGTCGCTGTTGGGCGCGCAGGATTGCGGTGTTGTCTCGGTCTACGCGCAGGGACGCGATTATCACGACACGCTGAAACGCCGCCTCAAAGCGCTTGCGCATTGGATCGACGGGCACTGGCCCGGGGCGCTAAAGCTCTTCGTCGACACCGCCCCGGTGATGGAAAAGCCGCTCGCCGAGCGCGCCGGGCTCGGCTGGCAGGGCAAGCACACAAATCTGGTGTCGCGCGACTTCGGCTCCTGGCTGTTTCTCGGCGAGATTTATCTCAGCCTCGAACTCGAGCCCGACGCCGCCGAGGCCGACCACTGCGGTTCGTGCCGGCGCTGCCTCGACGTCTGCCCAACGGCGGCGTTCCCGGCGCCCTACCGGCTCGATGCGCGCCGCTGCATTTCCTATCTCACCATCGAGCACAAGGGGCCGATCCCGCGGTCGAGGCGGAATGGGTGGCCGCGCTCGCCGAGGCGAACGAGCCCACCGCTCGTTGAAACGAGCGCCTCGCTGGCTATAGGCGGTCGATATCGATTCGGATTCCT
>DATNKF010000566.1:0-2902 GCA_035603555.1 Allostellaceae bacterium | reverse complement strand
GGCGGGCCCCAGCATCGCGCGGCTTGCGATGGGATCGCTGCCGGCCGGCAGGTGAACGCCATCGGCGCCGCAGGCTTTGGCCAAGGCGGCATCGCCGTGCAGCGTCAGGCAGGCGCCGTGGCGCCGCGCGATCGACAGCAGCGTTCCTGCGAGTGCAACCTGATCGACTTCGGATAGATCTTTCTCCCGCATGCTGAGCCAGCGGCAGCCGGTCGCAAGCGCCGCCCTCACCACATCGGCCAGCGGCAACAGAGCCTGTTGCCGATCGGTGATGAGCAGGAGCGGCGGGTCGGGAAGCCTCACGTGCCGACGAGACCGAATTGCGGGCTCGACGGCTCCGCATGGGCGAGCTTCGGTATGCGCCCAGCGAGACGCGCCAGCCGACCAGCTTCCACTGCCGCGCACATGCTCTTGGCCATCATCACGGGATCACGCGCTTTCGACACCGCCGTGTTGAGCAGCACCGCCGCGCAGCCAAGCTCCATCGCAAGCGCGGCATCGGAGGCAGTGCCGATGCCGGCATCGAGCACAACCGGCACCGGCGAGCGCGCGCAGATCAATTCGATGAGATGGGGATTGCAGATGCCGAGCCCCGATCCGATCGGCGAGCCGAGCGGCATCACCGCCGCCGCGCCTGCGTCCGCGAGCTTGCGGCAGACGACCGGGTCGTCGGTGCAGTAAGGCAGCACGGTGAAGCCCTTCGCGACCAGCGTCTCGGTGCCGCGCACGAGCTCCTCGGTGTCGGGATAGAGCAGCTCACGGTCGCCGATCACTTCGAGTTTGATCCAGTTGGTTTCGAGCGCCTCGCGCGCGAGCTCGGCGGTCAGCACCGCGTCTTTCGCGGTCTGGCAGCCCGCCGTATTCGGAAGGAAACGGATATCCTTCGGGATGAGATCGACTAGGCTTTCGTCCTCGCCGGCGAGGCTGATGCGCCGGATCGAAGCCGTCACCATCTCGGTCCCGCTCGCAGCGATGGCGTCGAGCATGAGCATCCGGTTCGGATAACCGGCGGTGCCAAGAAACAGGCGCGAGCTGAACTCGCGACCAGCGATGATCAAGGGATCGGGCATTTCGAATAACTCCTCAACCACCCTGAAGGGCGCGCACGATCTCGATGCTGTCGCCTGGGCGAAGCGGCGTCTGCGGCCAGGCGGCGCGGGGGACGATCGCTCCATTGAGAGCGACCGCAATCCCGCGCTGGCTGGTGTCGACCGCCTTTTCCTCCAACAAAGCGGCGAGCGTCGCGACGCCGAGCAGCTCGTCCTGGCCGTTGACCCGGATGTTCGTCTGCACAGCGGCTTGCGTCATGGCAGTCTCCTTCATTCTGCAGCGGCCCGCGCCGGAGCTGCGAACCGCTCGATGCCGAACGGGCGGATCGACGGCTCGGCGACGCCGTCGAGAACGAGCCGTGCGATGGCGTCGGCGGTGACCGGCGTAAGCAGAATTCCGTTGCGGTGGTGACCGGTGGCATAGACGAGCCCATCCAATGGCCCGGGGCCGAGAATCGGCGCGTCGTCCCGGCTGCCCGGTCGATGGCCGACCCACATTTCCTCGATCGGGAGTTCCTCGACGGCAGGCATCGCCCGCCAAGCCGCTTCCAGCAGGGTGAGCATGCCGCCCGCGGTCAGCGACATATCGTAGCCTTTTTCTTCGACGGTCGCGCCCACGAGCAGGCGGCCATCCCGGCGCGGCACCAGATAGGCGCCCGGCGCCCAGACCACATGGGTCAATAGCCGTGCGGCCGGATCCATACGAAGCGCGAGCATCTGGCCTTTGATCGGGCGCACCGGAGGCCGCAGTTCGGGCGCCAGGCCAGCAATGCTTCGAGACCAGGCGCCGGCCGCAAGCACGACCACATCGGCAGCAACCTTGCTCCCGTCGGCGAGCACTACGCCGTCGACACGCCCGCCGTTGGACGAAATCGCGCGCACGGGCCGATGCTCGCTGATGCTGGCGCCGGCCGCTTCGGCCGCGATGCGCAAGGCGGCAACGAGCTTGCGATTGTCGACCTGGTGATCCTCGGGGCTGAACACCGCGCTCGCGAGCTTGCCGGCAAGATGCGGCTCGCGTCGTCGTGTCTCTGCCGCCGAAATCCATCGCAGCGGTAGTCCGAGCTTCTGCTGGAAGGCGAGCTGATGGAGGAGCCGCGCCTGGTCGTCCGCGGTCAATGCGACGACCAGCGTCCCCTCCGGCCGCAATCCCACATCGATACCGGACACCTGTTGCAGTTCCGCGGCGAAAGCGGGCCAGCGCGCCTGGCTCTCGCGCCCGAGCGCGACCAGCGCTTGTTCGCCGGGCTCGGCCTCCGCGCAGGCGGCCAGCATGCCTGCGGCGGCGTGGCTCGCACCGGCACCGGCTGCGCCCTTATCGAACACCGCAACCGATACGTCCCGCGCGGCCAGACGCCAGGCGACGCCGAGACCGATGACTCCGGCGCCGATGATGGCGACGTTGGGCTTGCTCGCATTGAGTGAGAGGCGGTTCGGCAACCGGCGGCTCCCTTCGCTGGAATGACCCAGACAGGTTCGATGGGTTTGATCTCAGCCGCGTTTGCCGCGGCACCCCAAGCCGTTCACCGCATGATGGGCATTCTCGCGCCATTGCACAAGCCCACTCCCGCGGGATTGCGCGTGCCGAATAAGCGTGAAAGCCTCGATGCGATTACTACGATCTGCTGATCTGCGTCGGTAGCACCCCCTAAATTTCAGGAATAAGGAACTCGAGGAGTAGGTCCGGGGGACTCCTCCAATAATTCAACCCTGCGCAAACTGATCGAATTTCCGGGCATCGCAATTCGCTGCTCTGGAACATGCACGGCAGAGAACCCATGAAGTTTGCAATTGTTGTCATGCTGTTATTGGGGCCAGCGTGTTCACGCTCGTGATGCTGGGACCACGGCTTC
>DATNKF010000565.1:0-7879 GCA_035603555.1 Allostellaceae bacterium | reverse complement strand
TCCGCTCAAGCAGCGGATGACCGGGATTGCTCGCCTCGTCGAGAACCCGCTCGTTGAAGGCGAGCCAAGAAAGCTCGCGATTGAGATACCGCGGGGACGCCTCATCCGGCGCGGCCGACGTCGCCCAGTCCAGCGGCGGGTCGATCGCCAACTTTGCCACTTCTATCCCCGGCGCAGTGTCAACGATTGGCGGGGCAGCTATGCGGTTTCCCCGTCGAGCCGGCAAGTACGTCGTCGCGCACCATGGAATCGATTGCTCGCATGTTCCGCCTCCTCAGAACATGTTTAGGAAGAAGATATACAGGCCGCCCGACAACATCATCGCAGTCGGCAAGGTCAGCACCCATGCGAGCGCGATGTTGCGGATCGTCGAGAGTTGGAGCCCCGATCCGTTGGCCGCCATGGTCCCGGCGACGCCCGAGGACAGCACGTGGGTGGTGGATACCGGAAGGCCGTACATGTCGGCGGCGGCAATCGTGCCCACCGCTACGAGTTCGGCGGCGGCACCCTGACCGTAGGTCAAATGGGTCTTGCCGATTTTCTCGCCGACCGTAATCACGATGCGTTTCCACCCGATCATCGTGCTGAGACCGATCGCGATCGCGACCGCTACCTTGACCCAGGTCGGAATGAACTTCGTCGCTGCGTCGAGCGACTGCTTGTACGCATTGAGGGTGCCGACTTCGTCTTTCGATAGCTCGTTGTCCTTGTCTTTCATCAGATAGCGGAGCGCCTCCGAGGCGAGATACATGTCATTGCGCGTATTGCCGACGGCCTCGGCCGGGATCTTCGAGAGCGATCCGTATTGCTTGACCTGCTTGTCGATGTCCTGGATCAGCACGGCCAGCGAGGGATAGGTGCCTTCGTTGATTTTGTGCTGCGAGACATAGGCCGTCACGGCAGGGCGCGGGTCGCCGAGGATGCTGTACCCGGCAGCCTTTTGCTCGACGACCCGCGCTGCAGCATCGGAATTGACCGAGAACTGGGCGACTTGGCTATCCGGCAGGGCGCGATTGAGGGCATACGCCGTCGGCACCGTGCCGATCAGGATCAGCATGATCAGTCCCATCCCCTTTTGCCCGTCATTAGAGCCATGGGCAAAGCTGACGCCGGTGCAGGTGAATATCAGCAGGCCGCGGATCCACCATGCCGGCGGCTTGTCGCTCTCCGGCGCGCGGTACAATTCAGGCTGCCGGATCAGAACCTTCATCACGAGCAGCAAGAGCGCCGATACGACGAAGCCGACGATCGGGGAGAACAACAGCGCTTTGCCGACATTGGTCGCTTGGGCCCAGTCAACTCCCGAAGTTCCGTCTTGCCCGTGCGCCATGGCATTGGCGATGCCGACACCGATAATCGAGCCGATCAGGGTGTGCGAGCTCGACGCCGGGAGACCCAGATACCAGGTGCCGAGATTCCAGATGATAGCGGCGATCAGCAGCGCAAAGACCATGGCGAAGCCGGCGGAGCTACCGACCTGCAGGATGAGCTCCACCGGCAGCAGCGAAATTATCCCGAAGGCTACGGCTCCGCTCGACAGCAGAACGCCCAAGAAATTGAAACACCCCGACCACACCACTGCTATTTGCGCAGGCAGCGAGTGCGTGTAGATCACCGTGGCCACGGCATTCGCGGTATCGTGAAAGCCGTTCACAAACTCGAATCCGAGAGCGATGAGCAGCGCGACAAAGAGCAGCAGGTAAGGCAAAAACGTCGTGGTTCTTGCTCCGCTAGCATCGACATCTGCGTAGAGGCTGTAGGCCACGAACAGCAGACCCGCTCCCAGCAGCCCCAGGAAGATGACAAGAGTGCGGGGGTCGGTCGCCCGGTCGAGGCTTGGGCGAACTGCAGTCGCGCCAGTCGCATTTGCGCCCAGTGCAGCTTGGGTCATGTCTCGTGTGGTCCCTGATATCGGCAGGCCGGAATTATGGGTGTGAATTTTTAAACTTCTGTGACGCGGAAATCGTACGACGATCAACTGAGATGTTCAGCCTAGAAGACCGGAGAGGGTCGACCGTTGCGCGCTGGCAGATTAGACTTCATCGATGCAGCAGGGCCGCGGAGGGATGGGCAGCCGGAAGCATGGCAAGAGCGGCCACGCGTCGAAGTCGCCGCGTTTTCGCCTGTGGGCGCGGCTCGAAGCCGAGCGCGTACCCGAGCCGATGCGGCCGAAGGCGAAATTCCGCAGCTCGCTGCGCGAGCTATTTTCTCGAGAAAAGCCGCGCTGAGCCCCGTCGACAGTGAGCTCATGAGCCGCGGGCGGCACGGATCGCGGTCCAGACTTTTTCGGAGGTCGCCGGCAGCTCGATCGCCGGCGCGCCGATGCGGGCGAGCGCGTCGTTGACCGCGTTCATCACCGCACAGATCGCACCGAGCGTTCCCGCTTCGCCGACGCCCTTGACACCCAACGGGTTGCGGTCGGTGAAGGAGTGGTTGCTGCCGAGCGTGAAGTCGCAGAAATCGTCGGCCCGCGGCATGCAGTAATCCTGAAACGACCCGGACAGCAGCTGGCCGCTGTCGGGATCATAGGCGATGTTTTCCATCAGCACCTGGCCTATGCCCTGGACGATGCCGCCATGGATCTGCCCTTCGCACAGGAGCGGGTTCAACACCGTGCCGACATCGTCGACCGCGACATAGCGGGTGAGCCGCACCTCGCCGGTCTCGGCGTCGATCTCGACCTCGGCGAGATGTGCGCCGCTCGGAAAGGTCGCCGCACCGTTCGGGCCAAAATTGGCCCGCTCGGTGAACCCGGTCTCGATTTCGTTGGGTAATTGCGCGGCGTGGAACGAGTGCTTGGCGACTGCGGCGATGTCGACCGCGCGGTCGGTGCCGGCGATGACGAACTTGCCGTCTGCGAAGACGATATCGTCGCGCGCCGCTTCCATCATGTGGGCGGCAATGCGGCGGCCCTTGTCGATCAGCTTGTCGGCCGCCATGACGATCGCCGAGCCGGCGAGCTGCGCCGAGCGCGAGCCGAACGTGCCGATTCCCATCGTCACCAAATCGCTGTCGCCGTAGCGGTAGCGGATCAGATCCGCGTCGATGCCGAGCTTTTCGGATAACACCTGCTTGAAGGTCGTAGCGTGTCCCTGGCCGTGATCCATGCTGCCGGTAATCAGCACGACGGCACCGGCGGGATCGAAGCGGATCTCGGCGTGCTCGTAGTCGCGCCCGCCGCTCGCCGCGACTGCGGTCGCGACCCCGACCCCGTAGAGCTTGCCGCGCTCCTGCGCCGCGCGCTGCCGCTCGGTCACCTCACCATAGCCGGCGAGCGCCAGGCAATCGTCGAGGTTCTTGGTGAAATCGCCGCTGTCGTAGACCTGCTGCATCGGCGTCTTGTACGGCATCGCCGCGGCCGGGATGGTGTTGCGCCGACGCAGTTCGGCCGGGTCGATGCTGAGCTTGCGGGCCGCCGTCTCGATGATCGCCTCGGTGACAAAGATCGGCTCGGGTCGCCCGCCGCCGCGATAAGGCGCGATCGACATTGTGTTGGTCAGCACCGCGGTGACTTCGACATGCACCGCCGGGATCGCGTAGGTGTTGATGAGGCAGCCGAGCGCCACGGTCAGCGGGATCGTCGGCCGGTCGGTCGAGTAATAGGCCCCAATTGACGCCGCCCAACGCGCCCGCAGCCCGAGGAACTTCCCGTCACTGTCGAGCGCGAGCTCGGTATCGACGACGCTGCCGCGGCTCTGCTCGTCGCTGAGCAATCCCTCCGAACGCTCGGCAATCCACCGCACCGGACGCCCGGTCACCTCGGCCGCCCACAGCGACAGCGCGTATTCGGGATAGGTGCCGCCCTTCATCCCGAAGCCGCCGCCCATATTGTCGCAAACCACGCGGAATTGGTGGTGCGGCAGCTTGAAGATCTGCTCGGCGAGCATGGCGCGCGGCCCATGCACCGACTGCACCGTACAACGGATCGTGTAGCGGTCGTCGTCGGGATCGTATTGGGCGAGGCAGCCGCGCGGCTCTATGCTGTTGGCGGTAACGCGGTTGATCACGGTCTTGCGGCGGACGATGCGGTCGGCCTTGGCGAAGGCGGCGTCGACCGCGGCCTTGTTGCCGGCTTCGTGGAAGAACGCCTCGTTGCCTGGGTTATCGGACCACACCGCAGGCGCGCCGGGAGCGAGCGCCGCCTCGGCTGTCGTTACCGCCGGCAGGATCTCGTATTCGACCGCGAGCAGCTCGGCTGCGTCCTTGGCCTGGTCGAGCGTCTCGGCGACGACGAAGGCCACCGGGTCGCCGACATAGCGGACATAGTCCTGCGCCAGGATCGGCTGCGGGCAGATGAAGGCCGGCCGGCCGCCCCGCCGCTTGCGCGGCACCAGCGGGCGCAATGTGCCGAGCCCACGCACTCTCAGATCGTCGCCGGTGAGGACGGCGAGCACGCCCGGCGCCGCTCGCGCCGCGCCGGCATCGAATGCGACGATGCGGGCATGGGCATGCGGCGAGCGCACGACGTAGCCGCGCGCCTCACGCGACAGCCTCACATCGTCGACATAGCGGCCTTTCCCCCTCAGAAGGCGGAAATCCTCCTCGCGGAGCACCGGCATACCAATCGATTGCACGCTCATTATCTCGATCTCGCCTCAGCTAGCGGTGCCCGCCGACCATGCCGCCCCCGCGGGCAGCGGCGAAGCTATGCCCGAAGCCGGGACGACCTGAGCCATGGGCAAAGCCCCGATGGAAACCGTGATGGAAACCGTGGTGGTGGAAACGGTTGAAGCGCTGCACGAAGACGATCGACGGCGCGAGGCCGAAATACCAAGGAGAGCCCCACCAATAGGGAAAGTAGTCGGGATAAGCGTAGCCCACAGGATAGGGAGAGGGCGGATCGGTCGGCGCCGGGACCTCATAAACCTGGGGCGGCAATCCGGGCGTATTCTGGGTAATTTGCCAACTGCCATCAGGCTTCTGACAGGCCTCGACGCTCGCCTGCTGCTGCTGGCCGCCGACGGTCACCGGAACGGTGTAGCTGCTGCAGGCGGGTTCCGCCGCGGCGGGCTGTGCAGTGGGGTTCTCAGCAGCGGCCGTCGTGCCGGCGACCGTCGCCTCGGGCAAGGGCTGACACGCTCCACAGGCCAAGACCATCGCCAGGATCGAGAGCCGACGCATCGCTACCTCCGTGTCGGATCGTCGCCAAGCTTGACCACGAGCTTGCCAAAGTTGCGGCCCTGCAAGAGGCCGATAAACGCCTCCGGCGCCCGGTCCAGACCGTCGACGATGTCCTCGCGATACTTGAGCTCCCCGCTCTTCAAGAGCGGCGCCGCCATCGCCCGGTATTCGGCGAAGCGCTGCCACTGGTCGCTGACGATGAACCCCTGGATCTTGAGGCGCCTGCGCACCGCCGACGTCAGATTGGGGCCGGGCCGCGGTTCGACATCGTTGTATTCCGCCACCATCCCGCACATGACCATGCGGCCGAAATCATTGAGCCGCGGAAAGACTGCCTGCTGCACTGCTCCGCCGACATTCTCCCAATAGACGTCGATCCCCTTCGGACAGGCCCGGTCGAGTGCCGCGCCGAGGTCGGCCGAGCGATGATCGATGCACGCATCGAAGCCGAGCTCGGCCTCGACATAGCGGCATTTGTCGGCGCCGCCGGCGACGCCGACAACCCGCGCCCCCTCCCGCCTTGCAAGTTGGCCCGCGACCGCGCCGACCGCACCCGAAGCCGCCGACACGACGACGGTCTCGCCGCGCTGCGGCCGGCCGATTTCGCTCAAGCCCACATAGGCGGTGAGCCCCGGCATGCCGAGGACGCCGAGTGCGGTGGAGAGCGGCGCCTCGCTCGGATCGAGCTTGAGCAGTCCCTGGCCAGGGACCGCGCTGTAGAGCTGCCAGCCATAGCCGCCCAGAACGTAGTCGCCCTCGCGAAAAGCCGGATCGCGCGAGCGCGCCACCGCGCCGACGACGCGGCCTTCGATCACCGCGCCGATTTCAGTCGGCTTGGCATAGGACCTGACGCCGCTGATCCGGCCGCGCATATAGGGGTCGAGCGAGAGATAGATCCCGCGCACCAATACCTCGCCCGCGCCTGGATCGGGCAACGGCGCGTCCGCTACCTCGAAATCGGCTGGCGTCGGCACACCGGTCGGCCGCCGTTTCAGCAGCACCTGGCGGTTCCGGTTTTCCATCGGTTGCTCCTCCTGCCGAGCGATCGCGGGAGCCAGCTTATCGCGGTGCGAACCGAAGCGCCATCGGCCCTAACCCCCCGGCATTTCCCTGACAGCAGGGAATAACTGAGTTTTGGGCCTCGAAAAACGTCTTCTCGACACCTAAAATATCTCGTTTTACAATCCCTTGAACAATATTCGGCTGTTCTCCCGGCAGCGGAATTTTGCGCTCTAAAACACGGTTGGCAGGGAATTGGCAGCGGAATTCGGCAGCGCGGGGCCGCTCATCCCGGCGCCTCGCCGAGGATCGCCTTCGCCGCATAGATAAAGGCGTTGGCGAGTTGACCGTCTTGCACCAGCTCGCCGATATGACAATTGAATGCTGCGCAAATCTTCGCAAGCTCGGCGAAATGAATATGCCGCGCGCCGGTCTCGATCCTGTGATAGGTCAGGCGCGACATGCCGAGGACGCGCGCCGCTGCCGCCTGGGTCAGCCCCAAAGTGCGCCGCCGCCGCCGCAACGCCGATCTGATGCATGCCTGCACATCCTCGGCACCTCGCCTCGGCTTTTCGAGGGATCCCGAGCTGAACAGCCGTGCCCCTAGGGCGGCTCCCGAACGCGCAGATTTCGATCTGTACTCGGATGAACGCGCTGCCCTCGAAGTCGCCATCTAATGTGCTCCCCGTCCGATGCAAATGAGTACCAAAATAGCAGTAAAATTGTCAATATATTATTGCTTAATAAGCACATATCTGACGCGGTCTTGACGATTCTAAAGGGAGCCCCGACGATGCCCTCCTGCCAGCATTCCCGGAGGCACCGATGGATTTTTCGCTATCCGACGATCTCGCCGCGCTGAAGGAACGGACCGAGCGTTTTGTGCAGGAGCAGATCCTGCCCTATGAGAACGATATCAGACAGACCGCGCACGGGCCGGCCGAGGAGCTGCGCCAAGAGCTGGTCGGGCTTGGCCGCCGAGCGGGGTTGCTGAGCCCCCATGTCGGCCGCGAGTGGGGCGGGCTCGGGCTCGATCACCGCGCAATGGCCGTGGTCTTCGAGGCGGCCGGCTATTCGCCGCTGGGGCCGGTGGCATTGAATTGCTTCGCCCCCGAAGAGGCCAACATGCACCTCCTCGAAGAGGTCGCCGAGCAGCACCAGAAGGAAGAGTGGCTGCGGCCGCTGGCCGCGGGCGAGATCCGCTCGTGCTTCATGATGACCGAGCCGGCGCCGGGGGCCGGGGCTGACCCCTCGATGCTGCAGACGACCGCGCGCCGCGACGGCGCCGATTTCGTCATCGACGGCACCAAATGGCTGATCACCGGTGCGGTCGGCGCCGCATTCGCGATCATCATGGCGAAGACCGACAGCGACGCGCTGGGGCCGGCCGGCGCCACGATGTTCCTGGCACCGATGAGTGCGCCCGGGATTCACATCGAGCGGGTGCTCGACACCTTGGACCGGTTTATGGCCGGCGGTCACGCGGTCATTCGGCTGGACGGGCTGCGGGTCCCCGAGAGTGCCGTGCTAGGCCAGGTCGGCGCCGGCTTTCGCTATGCCCAGGTGCGGCTCGCCCCGGCGCGGCTGACGCATTGCATGCGCTGGCTCGGTGCGGCGCAGCGCGCCCACGACATCGCCGCCGACTACGCGCGGCGGCGCACTGCCTTCGGCAAGCCGCTGGGCGAGCACGAGGGCGTCGGCTTCATGCTCGCAGACAACGAGATGGACATCCACCAGAGCCGTCTCGTTATCTGGCACA
>DATNKF010000564.1:0-4590 GCA_035603555.1 Allostellaceae bacterium | reverse complement strand
GATCGTATCGTAGCTGATGGTCCAAAAGATGCCGCCGAGATAGAGCAGCAGCGGCGGCAGGGCGAGGTCGCCGGTGACAGCGGTCCAGCCGAGCAACGCCCCCCAGTTGAAGTTGAGACCGAGGAAGACTTGCGGCCAGTAGGTGATCCGTTTCATGAAGGGGTAGGTGCCGATCAGGCCAAGCACGGCTACACCGAGGAGCACGCTCGTCCGGTTCAGGCTGAGCAGCAGGGCAGCGCCGATTGCCAATTGAAACAGCAGGAACAGCACTGCTTGCCACAGAGTCACGGCGCCGCTCGGCAAAGGTCGAAGCCGGGTGCGCGCAACTTGCGCGTCGTAATGCCGGTCGGCAATGTCGTTGAGAGTGCAGCCGGCGCCCCGCATCGCCACCGCGCCGAGCGCGAAGAGGAGGAGCAACATGGGATCGGGCCAGCCGGAGGCCGCGAGGGCGATTCCCCACCAGCCCGGGAACAGCAACAGCCAAGTCCCGATCGGCCGATCGAGGCGGGCCAGACGAGCATAGGGCTGGCTCCACGCCGGCAGATGGCACTCGACCCAATCGCCGTGATGGATATCGCTCGGATCGGAGAAGGCGGCGATCGCCGCCAGGCCCTTACCCGCCTCGCTGCGCTCGGCAACCTCTCGCGCACTGCGGGCTGGGTGGGTGAGGGTGACCCCGACGCCTAATTCCTTTTCGACCGCCATCAGGTAATCTTGGCGATGCAACTGGTACGGCTCAAGCCGCGGTGTGAAGGGAAAGAGCAAGAGGTGAGCGAGCGCCGCGCACCGCGTCTCTACGTGATCGCCCGGCTTGCATCTGGTGAGGCGGTCGAGCTCTCGACCGGGCAGGCGCATTATCTCCGTTCGGTGCTGCGGCTCGGCGCCGCTGCAGCCGTCACAGCGTTCAACGCGTCTGACGGCGAATGGCTCTGCCGTATCGCCGAAATCGGCAAGCGCGGAGCACAGCTGAGGATCGAGCGCCAGATGCGGTCGCCCACCCCCGAGCCCGACTTTTGGCTGCTGTTTGCACCGATCAAGCGGGGACGGATCGACTGGCTGGTCGAGAAGGCGACCGAGCTCGGCGTCTCGGCGCTGCAGCCGGTGCGGACGGCGCGAACCCAGGCCGAGCGCCTCAGTCTCGAACGGTTGCGAGCCCATGCGATCGAGGCCGCCGAGCAGAGCGAGCGCCTGTCGGTGCCCGAGCTGCGATCGCCCGAGGCGCTCGGCCGGGTGCTCGCCGCCTGGCCCGCCGAACGGCGTCTCATCGTCTGTGACGAGAGCGGTGCGGGCGAGCCGATCGGCGCTGCGGCGGCAGGGCTTCCGGTCGGGCCGATGGCGCTGCTCGTCGGCCCGGAAGGGGGCTTCGACCAGACGGAGCTTGACGCTTTGGGCAAACTCTCTTTTGTTAGCCGCGTCGGGCTCGGCCCGAGGGTGTTGCGCGCGGAGACTGCCGCGCTCGCGGCGTTGGCCGTCTATCAGGCGACCGCCGGCGATTGGCGCCGGACCCGGAGCCGCTGATCGCCGCCTTTATGTTGGGAGTTCCGCCGAGCATGACCACCACGCCGAGCTCGCCAGGAGCGCCGATCACGGACAAGCGGCAGCTCGTCGAATACCTCGAAGGCGGCTGTAAGCCGCCCGCGGCATGGCGGGTAGGCACCGAGCACGAAAAATTCGTCTTTCGCCGCTCCGATCTGCGCCGGGTGCCCTATGAGGGGCCGGCCGGGATCGGCAGGCTGCTGCGCGAGATGACCCGCTTCGGTTGGGAGCCAGTCGTCGAGGACGGCAACACGATCGCGCTCTCCAACGACGCTCGATGTTCGATCACGCTCGAGCCGGGTGGTCAGTTCGAGCTGAGCGGAGCGCCGCTCGAGACGGTTCATCAGACCTGCGATGAGGTGCACGAGCATCTCCGCCAAGTGCGCGAGGTTTGCGACGAGCTCGGGCTCGGCATGATCGGGCTCGGCTTTGATCCGAAATGGCGGCGGGAGGAAATCCCGTTCATGCCCAAGGCCCGCTATCGGATCATGCGCGATTACATGCCGAAAAAGGGCCGGCTCGGTCTCGACATGATGCTGCGCACCTGTACCGTGCAGGCCAATCTCGACTATGGCTCCGAGGCCGACATGGTGAAGAAATTCCGTGTCAGCCTCGCACTCCAGCCGGTCGCGGTGGCGCTGTTCGCCAACTCACCCTTTGTTGAAGGCCGGCCCTCGGGCCTCCTCAGCCATCGCAGCCTCGTGTGGACCGATACCGACCCCGATCGGTGCGGCACTCTGCCGTTCGTCTTCGAGGAGGGTTTCGGTTTCGAGCGCTATGTCGACTATATGCTCGATGTCCCGATGTATTTTGTCTACCGGAACGGACGCTACATCGATGCCAGCGGCCAGTCGTTCCGCGATTTCATCGCCGGCAGGCTGCCGGCGCTGACCAACGAGGTCCCGCGAATCGGCGATTGGGCCGACCATTTGACGACGGCATTCCCCGAGGTTCGGCTGAAGACGTTTCTCGAGATGCGCGGCGCCGATGGCGGTCCATGGCGCCGGTTGTGCGCGTTGCCGGCATTGTGGGTCGGGATCCTCTACGATTCGGTGGCGCTTGATGCAGCCTACGATCTCGTCGCGGATTGGACCACCGAGGAGCGGGAGGCGATGCGGCGCGACGTGCCGCGCCTCGGGCTCGCCACACCGCTCCGGACCCGGACCTTGCGCGACATAGCGCTCGAAATGCTCGAAATCTCTCGCGAAGGCTTGCATCGGCGAGCTCGCCGCAGCGCCGCCGGCGAGGACGAGACGCATTTCCTGGACCCGCTTTTCGCGATCGCCGGCGGCGGACGCACCCCGGCCGAAGAGCTGCTCGACGATTATCGCACCCGGTGGGGCGGGGTGATCGATCCGGTGTTCACCGACTACGCTTATTAGGTCGAAGCCCGCGCCGAAGACGATCTCGCGACACGGCGCTGGAACCCCCGCCGGCGCCGCCTGGGCAGCTCGCCCCTCCCTGAGACCAGGGAGAAAATTTGAAGCGACCCGGAAAATCGCCCGTCCGATTGACCATAAGACAACCCAGATCAAATGGTTAGACGCGCGAACCAGCGCTCCGGCAGCAGGGAGCCGAGTGGTGCTCCTGAGGGAGGCTGCAGGGACAATTTGCGTAGGCATTCGCACCGCTCTACGATAAATCCGTTGTTATGAAAAACACATGTTATTACTTGACAAAATAGCATTGACTGGCTATAAATTCAACCTCCCGAGGGGCGCGGAGATGCGCTATCTTGGGTCACATCGTGACCCTCGATCGCCCGGATTGGAGGAAGTTGTATGAGAAATAAGCAACATTGTCAATAGGAGAAAGTTGCCCAGGTGAAAGGGGACGGACACACTCCGGCCTCCTCCACCTGGTGTCCCTAGCCGGCTCCGGGTCTCGGGGGTCGTCCGATCCCTTACCCTGGTGCCGGCGCCGGGAACGAGGGCAGGCTCTCGATCATGTGCCGGCCGTTACCGAGGCGCATCGCGCGCCAGGTCTCGAGATGATCCATCGCCAGATCGGGTGCGAGGCCGGAAAGCGACATCCAACGCTCACGATCCCATGAGGTTATTGCGATTTCGGCGTAGAGCTGCGCCCCCGGGGCGGGCGGCGTAATCCCCAGCGCCGACCATGGGACAAGTACTTCCGCAGTAATCCGCGGCTGATCGGCCCCGAAATAGACGGCCTCGGCGCCGCTGATTTCGGAGCAACCCTCATTGATTGCGATCGAGGCGCCGCCCACGCAGAGCCGTGCGCCCATTGGGGGATGGTCGCGCAATTTAGTGCGCGGCGGAATGAAGAACAGGGTGAAGCGCCGCGGCCCGGCGCCGGCATCGACGCCGAGTTCGATTCGATAGGCGTCGGCGAGCGGGAACGCCCGATCATAGGACAACAAGTCGATGTCGAAATAGTCCTGTCCGATCGTCGCCAGCGCGAGGCCCCGCTCGCTCCAAGAGAAATACGCTTCGCCGAACTCGACAGCTCCTGGCGAGGGCGACAAACGAGGCAGCAAACTCGCGGGCTTCGGCCAGTCTGACAACGAGTGATCGTGAACAGAGATCGCTGCATGGGGGAGCACGAAGGTGTCTTTCGGCGGCAGCACCACCGCCGCTGTCTCATGAATATCGGGCACGGCACGGTTGGCAGCGGCAAGCGCGGAAACGAGGCGCTCATACGGCCGATCATTGATGTCGACCAATCCGAAATCGTAATCCTCGCCGTCGGTCCGCCCGCCCTTCGGATGGTCGTAGTACTGAAACCAGTGGAGACCGACAATCTCGGGGATCGCCGCGAAATTTCTGATCGCCGCTGCCGCGCCGCGCGCTCGCTCTTCCTGGGTCGCGACCGTCATCAGATGGCCGTTGTTACGGTTCCCGGAGCGGTTTTCGCGCGCGGCGAAAAACCATTCGGTGACGAGCGCGGGCTTGCCACCCGATAACTTGCGTAGTCCGTCGAAGAAATAATCAGCAATCCAGCCGTCGCTGCTGTCGACGTTGTAGTTGATCGCGATCGCGTCGACATGCGGCGCCATCGCTCGCACCGCCGCGGGGTCGTAGTAGATCGGCA
>DATNKF010000563.1:0-5412 GCA_035603555.1 Allostellaceae bacterium | reverse complement strand
TATTGTCCTCTCCCTCGGGGCAATCAACACGCCCAAGGTGCTCATGCACTCGGGTATCGGCGACCAATCCGCGCTGCGTTCCTTCGGTATCCCCGTCGTACAGCATCTTCCGGGCGTCGGACAAAACTTCCAGGACCACGCGGGCATCGGATGCCTGTGGGAGCACCCTGAGTTTCCGCCGCCGCGGAACAACGCCGCCGAGGTTACCTACTTCTGGAAAAGTGACCCCAGCCTGGAAACTCCAGACCTGCAAACCTGCCAAGGCGAGATCCCGATCCCCAGCATCGAGACCGCCGCCCGGTTTGCGCCGCCCGCTAAATCCTGGACGATGTTGGCGGGTGTCGTCCGGCCGAAGAGCCGCGGCCGGGTGTATCTGTCGGGACCGGACCCGGACGACCCGATGCGGATCGAGGCCAACCTCCTATCGCATCCCGACGACATCAAGGCAGCACTGGCCGGTGTCGAGCTTTGCCGCGAAATAGGCAACTCTCAATCGTTGCGTTCCTTCGCAAGGCGGGAGGTGATGCCCGGAAACCTCAAGGGGGTCGAATTGCAAAACTTTATCCGGGACGGCGCTATCAGCTACTGGCACCAGAGCGGCACGGCCAGGATGGGCCGGGATGCAACGTCAGTGGTGGACGGCGAACTCAGAGTTTACGGGGTCCAGAATCTGCGGATTGCGGACGCGTCCATTATGCCCCGCGTGACGACCGGCAACACTATGGCGGCATGCGTTGTCATTGGCGAGCGCGCCGCAGAGATGCTGAAGATCGCCCACCACACTTGAGGCCTTGCAATCGCCGTGACGCCCGCCAGCGAGCCCAGGAGGCCGAACGGCTAACCTATTTCCGGCGATTTCCTGTGGCAGTCCAAATTGAGCCATGAAGTCAAGAACCGCTCGTGGCAAGATTTCCGGCCGGGGCAATTCGCCGCCCGACAGTCTTGTGGCCGACGACGAAGGCGGTGGTGATCGCGAGCAGCAGGACGCCGGCGGTAACTACGAAAATAAGCCGCGGAAGGTGATGGTCGAGGAGCAAGCCGAGAAAGGGTGGCGTCATCGCAGAGCCGAGATCGAGGCCGGAGTAGACAAAGCCGAAGACCGTGCCCGTGGCGCCAGCCGGAGCGGCACCGCGCACCAACATGTCGCGCGACGGGGTCGTGCAGCCCCATGCGAACCCTGCGACGGCAATACACGGGATTAGTGCCGAGATCGGGACCGCCAGAACGCCAATTGCGAGGCTCACCGTCGCCGTCGTCAACAGCCCCGTCGCCACCAGGCACTCGTGGCATTCGACACGGTCGGCGATGATGCCGCCCGCGAACATGCCGAGGGCTGACCCCACCAAAAAGGCGGTCAAGGCGCTGTTCGCGAACTCGACCGAGACACCGAAGCCCGAGGCGAGCGACGATGGCAGGAAGGCTTGCAGTGCAACCGTTGCTACGGCGAGAAGGGCAAAATAGCCGAAACAGACCAGGATCGGCTGCGCCAGGAACATCTTCGCCGAGCGCGTAGCCACCTCCCTCGCCCGGCGTGTCCGCCCTGCGATCGTCAGTGCCGCGGCTTGCACGACGAGATGGAGGGTCAGCAGCAGGCCGAGGCCTCCCAGGATCGCCAGCCCCACGCGCCAGCCGAACAACGAGGTCAGGGTCAGGACGGCAATCGGCGCCGCCGCCCAGCCGAGACTGCCGGCGAAGTTGTGCAGCCCATAGGCGCGCCCGAGCCGGGTGGCTTCGACCCGGGCGGACAGGATCGCGTAGTCGGAGGGATGGAAAACGCAATTGCCCAGACCGGCGACGATTGCGAGCGCTCCCAATACCCAGAGGTTGGGGGCAAACCCGTAGAGCAACACGGCGGCGGAGTATAGCCCCAATCCGCCGATCAGCACCGGTGCCGCGCCGAGACGGTCGACGAGGATGCCGGCCGGGGTCTGCATCAGCCCAGAGGTCGCATACATCAAGGTCATCACGATGCCGAGTTCGGCGTAGCCGACACCGAACGCGTCCTTCAGCAGCGGGAAGATCGGCGGCAGCACGATCTGAAAAAAATGGCTCATGAAGTGCGCGGAGCTGACAAGGCCGATGACCTTGATGTCCTGCTCCGCGACGGGCCCGATCGTTACCCGGCTCTCCAACCACTCGCCAAAGCGCTCCCGGTAGGCAACATCGAGGTTCACGCGAGCGAATTCGCAGGCATCGGGTTTGCCCTCACGGTTCCACACCGAGAGGGCATCCTCAAAGGCGGTAATCGCCCGCTCCCGGTTTTCCGATCGATCGCCGCCGAGCCGTTCCCGATAGGCAATGGCAACATTCATGCGAGCGGTTGCCCAGTCATCCGGATAGTCTTCGCGGGTCCATACTGAGAGGACGTCCTCGAAGGCGCTGATGGCCCGTTCCTGGTTCTCCGACTGCTCGCCGGCAACGCGCTCCCACGAGGCAATGCCGAGGTTCATCCGGGCGGAGGCCCACTCTTCCGGATGGCCCTCGCGGGTCCAGACCGAGAGGGCATCTTCCAAGGCGGCGATGGCTCGCTCCTGGTTCTCCGAGCGGTCGCCGGCAAGGCGCTCGCGGTAGGCAACGCCTAAATTAGCGCTAGCGGCTGCCCACTCATCCGGGTTCGCCGCCCGCGACCGGGCCGACAGGGCGTCGGCGAAGGCCGCGATCGCCAACTCCCAGTTTTCCGACGGATCCCCCTCGGAGCGCTGCGCGTAGGCGAAGCCGGCCTTCGTGCGGGAGGTGGCCCATTCGTCTGCGTCCCCCGCATCTACTCGGCCCTCAGAAGGCGGCGCTCTACCCTCAGGGGGAGTGTCGCGCAGCCGCGCAAGCGTCCGCCTTCCGTCGTCTTCTCGGTGGTCGATCGATGTCGGCGAAACGACGTCGTCGGTCATGGCTGCATCCCCGAAGGCGCTTTTTTAGCCCCACGAGGGTTCGTCGCCAAGTACCACCGAGAGGTCTCCAAGGGCCGCTAGGTCTCCTCACGGCAGCGGTCGAGGGTCGCGATGAACCCGGACCACAGGACGCCCTCAGGCAGCAGCCACGGCTTTTTGACCAGGGTCAGGGTCAGCTCGGCGTTGGCGGCATCGTGTGCGAATTCGATCACGCACTCGCCGAGCGGCGTTTGGCTGGTGGCGGTGCCGATCGGGCCATCCGGCGGATCGTAGACGATGCCGTACTCAGCGTGTCCCCGCTCCTTCATTCGGTTCAGGATCTCGGGCGTCACCCCCGGGAAGGTGCGGCTGTTGGACATCACCTCGCCTCCAATGTTCGGTTGGTCTCATCTTTGGGCCGAGGCGATCGGGCACGCGGATAGCGGCGCTCCAAGTCGTCGAGGAAGCGGCTGATTGGGCGCATCGCGGAACGGACGAATTTGGGCGGGTTTCGACCGGCCCATCTCGATAGAAGCATCGAGCCGCCGGGGGTGAGGAGAATAGCGCCAGCAACCAGAAACGGCGCCCCGGGGACACCCGGCACGACGAGGCCGACTACCCCGGCAGTGATCAGCAGCCAGCCCGCCCCTCTCGGCAGCTGCTCTACCGTGAGGATCGGCTCTTCGGTCAGGACCGACACTTGGGCCGTCTCGGCTGGCGCGACATCAGTGGCAGGGCTCGACAAAGCTCGCACCCCGGTCAGGCGAGCGTCGCTCCCGCGTAGGGCAAGAGCTCGCCCCTCTCTACCATTTCCTCGAGCGTGTTCGTAATGACCGCATCCTCGCCGTCGAGCACGTCCCAGAGGTCGTGCAGCTTCCGCTGCCGCCGATCGATCTCGTAGACGAGATAGGCTACGGCGAGCGCACCCAAGACTAACGAGACGACCTCTGTGAACCTGTCGAACATGTCTCCTCTCCCATTACCGGTCACGCGACGATTTCGCGCGCCTCATGGTGCATCGCAATCTCGATGGCGCCCATCAGCCCCTCCCGGCGGAGGTTGGCGCGGATGTCTGCCTCGAGATCCGCCGATTGGCGGTGTGTCACCAGGAACCGGGCGAACGCCTGCAACCCCATGAGCGCTTGCTGCGGGGTGCGCAGAAGGCCGAGGGATAGCCGGAACCCGTGGAAGCCAGCCGTCCCCCTCTTCCCGAGGGCTTGCATGTCGTGCACGGCGATGATCGGATCCCGGCCGATCCGCGACCCATGACGGCGCATGAACTCGATCGACCTCTCCCGGCTGAGGACGTAGATCGGATCTTCCCTCTGCAAATCGCGGATTAGCGCGAAGTTCTCGAGCAGGACCCTGCGGGCTGCGGAATTCCAGCCCGAATCAACGATGAAGATGCGAAAGCGCGATGCAGCAGGCGGCTCCTCGTTTCCCGAGATCGGCACTGGCACGGCCTGGATGGGTGTATCGGACACGCCCGCTTCTTGGAATGCCGCAGAGCTCGGCAATGCCACTTCAGTCGTCTCACGCCGCGAGGGCCCTGGTCTTTGCGGAGCTTTTGGCATCACTGTTCCCCGAATGCGCGAACCGTCAAGCCCTTGCCCGTCTGGTGTAGGGCTGAAGCTCGCCACTCTCGACCATGTCCGCCAACTCGGCCGAGATGTCGGCCTCCTCGCTGCCGAGCACGTGGAAAAGGTCGCGCAGCTTGCGCTTGCGCCTATCGATCTCGTAGGCGAGGTAGGCCACCGCGAGCGCACCCAATACCACAGAGACGATTTCGCCGAACCTGTCCATTGTGTTTCCTTGCCTGCTCCTTGATCACCCGCCGATAACGCGCGGCACCTTGTGTAGGAAGATTTCAACCGCGCCCTGGAACCCCTCGCGGCGAAGCTCGGTGCGGACCTCCGCCTCGAGATCCGCCGACTGCCGATGTTTGGCGAGAAAGCGGGCGAATGCCTGGAGTGCCACCAGCGCCTGCCGCGGGGTGCGCTGAATGCCGAGGTGTAGGTGGAAGCCATGGAAGCCCGCGGTTCCATGCCAGGCCATTGCCGTCAGGTCGTGCACGGCAATGATCGGATCGCGGCCGATCAATGATCGATGACGACGGATGAACTCGGTGGATTTCTTTCTGCTCAGTAAATAAATCGGGTCTCCCTTGTGCAAACGGCGGATCAGCGCGAAGTTATGGCGCAATACCCTGCGAGCCACCGAATTCCAGCCCGAATCGATAACGAAAATGCGAAACCGCGGAGTCCCTGACAGCTTGGACTTACGCGGTCGCGGAGCCTTACGGACGCGGGCGGGCAGCTGAATGACCGTCCCCTCTTCTATCAACGTCGCTTCCCGAGACACAGATTCTGTTTTTAGTGGCTCCTCGGCTGTGAGCGGTACTGCGACCGTCATCTCAGGAGGCCTTACCACATATTCCGTCGCAGTTGGCACAGCAGGTTTACGTGGCACACCCGCTCTGGTGCTGGGCCGCCGGAGCGGTCCCGATCCGGAAGTAGTCTTTGCCATCACCGCGTCTCCGTACTTTGTA
>DATNKF010000562.1:0-3336 GCA_035603555.1 Allostellaceae bacterium | reverse complement strand
TGCCGTGGTTGCCGGCGGAGCTGTTCGTCTCGGAGGCAAAGCGCGAGCTGAAAGACCGCATGCCTTATGTCGAGGACGGCCCGGACGGGCCGCACTGGATCACCAAGGCCGGGGTCGATATGGGTCTCGTCGGCGGTACCGGGTCGGTCGGCGGGAAATTCGTCCCTGGCCAGAACTACCGTGTCGACAAGATGGCCGAGACCGGCCTCTACGAGGACGGCAAGAGGGGTGTGCGCCGCCCCGGCGAACCCGATCAGCGGATCAAGGACATGGATCGCGACGGGGTCGATGCCGAGATCATCTTCGGCATCCTCGGCGTCGCCTCGCGGGTCCGCGACCCCGAAGCGGCCAATGAGATGCTGCGCGTCTACAACGATTGGCTCAGGGATTTCTGCAGTCATTATCCCGACCGCCAGATCGGCCTCGCTTGTCTTCCCTATGGCGACATCGACGCTGCCGTGAAGGAGGTCAAGCGCGTCGCCAGGCTCGGCCTCAAGGGCCTCGAACTCTCCTGTTCCTGGGATATGGAGCCGATGTGGCACCCGATATGGGAGCCATTGTGGAAGGCGGTCAACGATGTCCAGCTGCCGCTCCACTTCCATACCTTCCCGACGACCTCGCCGAGGGCGCGCGAGATGGCCTCCGGCCAGACCCGCCGCGCCGCGCAGTTCACCGGGGTGGCCGGGTTCCAGATGAACCTGATCAACATCATCGCCGCGATCATCGGTGCGGGGTTGCTCGAGCGCTATCCGAGCCTGCGCATCGGGCTGGGCGAGAGCGGCATCGGCTGGCTGCCCTACGCGCTCGACCGCATGGACTTTGAATATGAGGACCGCTTCCGCGACCTGATGAAGCTGAAGCCGAGCGAATATTGGCGGCGGCAATGCCGGGCGACGTTTCAATTCGACCGGATCGGTTCCAAGCTGGTGGAGGATATTGGCGTCGAGACCTTGATGTGGGGCTCCGATTATCCGCATCCCGACGGGGTGTGGCCGGAATCCTCGAAATATATCGAGGAGCAGTTCGCCGGACTGCCCCCCGATGTCGTGCACAAGATCACCTGCGAAAACGCCGGCAAGTTTTACGGTCTGATCAACTGAGACTCGGCGAGCTGGTCAGGGTTGTGTTTCACGGGCACGTCCCGCCTCGCAATTCGCAGAACCCGCTGATGCTGACAGCACCTCGCGAGTGCGCCTCGGACGGGTGCGCCGCGGCTCGCGTCGAGTGAGCACCGCCGACGAAGTCGGCTCAGCGGCCGGCGCGGCGGCGGGCAACTGATGGTCGGCGACGCCGCGAACTCCCCCCGTCGAGCGGAGGCGATCCAAGGGCGGCCGCGGCGCAGACTGACTTGGCCGTTGCGGGGGCTTCTCGCTGCTTCGCTTGCCGTACCGCTTCTATTGCTGGCGATTGCCGCCTGGCAGAATTTTCGATTGATCCAGCGGCAGGCTGAAGAACGGGTGATGATCGAGGCCGGCCAACTGCGTCAGCATGCCCTGAGCACCCTCCAGACCTATGCCATCGCGCTTGCCTGGATCGATGCCCGCACCCGCGGGCTCGCTTGGGAGCGGATCGAGCAGGACGCGGAGGTGCATCGATTTCTGTCGGATCTCGACACGTTGCCGCAGATTGACGAAGTCTGGGTGGCCGATGCCGCCGGGCGCCCCCGGGTGAGCGGCCGCTCCTCCCCGATACCGCCGATCGATGTCTCCGATCGCGACTGCTTTGCCGTCGAAAAAGAGCGTGACGTCGGCCTCTTTGTCGGCCGCGAGCAGATCGGCGCGCTGATCCAGGCCCCCGAGTTCGACATCTGCCAGCGTCGATCGACGGCGGACAAAAGCTTCGACGGGATTATCGTCGTCTCCGCCAGACCCGCCTTCTTCAGCGAATTCTACGGCACCGTGTCTCAGGACAAGGGCTTCACCGCCTCGCTGGTGCGCAGCGACGGCTCGATGCTGGTGCGTTATCCGGCTTTACCGGCTCCACGGGTTCTTTCACTGGACAGCCCTTTTATGCAATCGATTGCAGCCAAGCCGGAGCGCGGGTTGTTCTGGGGTAGGGGAGAGACGGAAGGGATCGAACGCTTCTTTGCCTATCAGCGCGTCGAGGGCTACCCGCTCTACGTCACCTACGGCATCCCCAGGCAGGACGTGCTCGCTTCGTGGCTCGCCAACCTCGTCAGCTACTCGCTGTTTGCGGTGCCTGCCTCGCTCGCGCTGTTCGGCATGACGCTGCTCGCCGTCCGGCAAATCCAGCGGCATGCGATCACCAGCTGGCGTTGGCGCACGACGGCGCTGCGCCTGAGGCGCGAGATGACCCGGCGAGCCCAGGCCGAAGCCGAGCTCCGTCAGGCGCAGAAGATGGAGGCGCTCGGCCAGTTGACCGGCGGTGTCGCGCACGACTTCAACAATCTGCTGACGGTATTGCAGGGGGCTCTCGAAATGCTCAGCGGGCGGCAGATGAACGATCAGTTGCAGACCAGGGTCGATATGGCGCTGCGCACGGTCGAGCGCGGCGAAAAGTTGACCGGGCAGCTGCTCGCTTTCGCCCGGCGACAGCCGCTGACGATGGCGACGATCGACCTGAATGCCCAACTGCGCCGGATGACCGAACTGCTCGCCCGGACGGTCGGCAGCGGCGTGGTGATTCACACCGATCTAGAACCCGATTTGTGGCCGGCGAATGCCGATGCTACTCAGCTTGAGCTCGCGGTGATCAACCTCGTGCTCAACGCTCGCGATGCGATGCCAAACGGCGGCGAGCTGGTCATTCGGACCTTCAAAGAAACCGCGCGCTTGCAGGCGGCTAGGGAGCTGCCGGCAAACGACAGGGAATTTGTTGGCTTGGAGATCTCCGACACTGGGATCGGAATGCCGCCCGAGGTGGCGGCGCGCGCATTCGAGCCGTTCTTCACGACCAAGGAAGTGGGTAAAGGCACCGGTCTTGGGCTGAGCATGGTGTACGGCTTTGCCCGCCAATCGGGCGGATCGGTCTCGATCCGCGCCCAAGTCGCCATCGGCACCACGGTGACATTGCTATTGCCGAGAAGCCGGCAGGCACGAGAGTCCGATCGGGAGGGTGCGACGGACTTGCCCCAGAGCACTTCAGCATGAAACTGTGCGGATTTGGGAGCGGCATCGCGTTTGAGCGGCGAGGCGCCGCCTGACGGACACAGTTGGAGGGAAGGAGATGCGCATCGTCATCGTCGGTCAGCAGGCCTTTGGCAAGGCCGTGCTCGAGGCCTTCACCGCGCGCGGGGACGAGGTTGCCGGGGTTTTTGCGGCGCCTGAGCGGCCGGGGGCCAGACCCGACCCGCTCGTCGCCGCGGCGCAGGAACGC
>DATNKF010000561.1:0-8687 GCA_035603555.1 Allostellaceae bacterium | reverse complement strand
CCGACGAAATCCGGCAGAGCATAGCCGCGTTTCTCGACGGTCTCGGTGTAGATCAGCGAGAGCCGCGGCTCGACCCCGGCATTGCCGCCGGTCGTGTCGTCGATCCGCCGCCCCTGCAATTTGATCCGCAACGGGCAGCAGATCTCGTCGGTGGCGACGGTCTGGATGGCGCCATGATCGGTGGCCTTCCACAAGGCTCCTTGGTCCTCGCGAAATTTTAGCGAGGGGTAGGTGTGGTAGATTTGACCGTTGGGACGCCGGTAATCGTCTGCGGTGTACATCAGGTACTGATGCAGGGTCTCGCCATAGATCGGCACACCCTTGGCCCGTGCCGCGGCAATTGCATCGACCCCAGTCTTGGCCGAAGTGTGCATCATGTAGAGGGCGGCACCCTCGATATTGGCGGCGAGCCGGATGACCCGGTTGAACGACAGGTCCTCCGACAAGGTGTTGTGCACCTCGGCCATGTTCTCGAAGCCGGTCCGGTCCTCGCGGGTCAGCTTCTCGTACATGTGCATGACGATGTCGTTGTCCTCAGCGTGGATCGCGGCGATCCCGCCGGCCTGCGCCAGCACCTTCAGCACCTCCCAGATATCGCCGAAATCGACCATGCGGCCCTTGCGGCTGGGCGTGATGTCCGTCGTGAACATCTTGACCGAGGGGTGCCCAGCCTGCACCGACTCGGCGAGTTCGCCGAGGCGCTCGGGTGCGATTTTGCCGAGCAGCATCGTGTGAAAGGCGTAGTCGCCGTAGCAGGCGCCTGCCCACTGCTTGTGCCGCCGCTCGATCGCCTGCTGGATCGTCTCGCCGCCCTCAACCGGAGCGAAGTCGATGGTTGTCGTGGTGCCGCCGTGCAAGGCCGCGAGGCTGACCCGCGAGGCCGGCTCGGTCAGCGTCGGCTGGGTGACGCCTGGCATCGGCATCGGCCAGTTGCAATGGACGTGCGGGTCGATGCCGCCCGGGATCACGATCTGCCCCGTGGCGTCGACGATCCGTCGGCCATCGATCGGGGACAGGCTGCCGGGCGCGCCGATCGCGACGATATGCTCGCCAGCGACACCGATATCGGCTGGCTCGGCACCGGAAGGAAGGACCGCGAGACCGCCCGAGACCACGATATCCAGCATCTGAGCCTCCTATGATTGTGAATGCCAAATCCTCGGTACGGCAAAGGCGAAAGCGTCGAGGATCTCGGCCCGCGGGATCTCGTGCACGACAAAGACCAGCCGGCTGCGCCGATCGGCATCTGGCCATGTATCGAGCCACTCCGGTGCGAACAGCGCATGCTGCGCCGCCTGGACGACGGCCGGCCGCTCCGGGCGATCGGAAAAGCCGACAATGCCTTTGACCCGGAGCAGGTCGCTGCCCCGCGCCCCGGCCAACCCACCCAAGGCGCGGGCAAAATCGAGCCGGCTGATCTCGCCGCCGAGGACCACCCCAAAGACATCGATGCCATGGGTGTGCACGGCGGGTGGCTCTGCTGGCATCACGGGGGCTGTCGCCCGCGGCGACGCTCCGAACAGCACCCCGCCCGCGTCGCTCGCTTCGATGGCGAGAATACGCTGGGCCCTATCGTTGATCCGATCGAGCCGGCCGAGCAGATCGGGGCTGAGTGGGGCAAGGTCGGTCTTGGTGATCAGCAGCACGTCGGCGAGGGCGGCTTGCCGTCCGGCCTCCGCAAAACGGTCGAGCGTCGCGGCGCCGTGCACCGCGTCGACGAGAGTAACGACCCCGGCGAGGCTCAGACGGTGGTCGAGCATCGGATCCGTGCCGAGCGTGAATAGGATCGGGGCCGGGTCGGCGAGACCGGTCGTCTCGATGACGATCCGGCGAAACCGCCTGATCTCGCCGGCATCCCGTCGCTCGAGGAGATTGCGCAAGGTTCGCGCCAAGTCCTCCCGGACGGCGCAGCACAGACAGCCGCCGGGCAGTTCAAGGACGCTCCCTTCGACAAAATCGACGAGGTGATGATCGATCGCAATCTCGCCGATTTCGTTGATGATGACGGCGGTATCGGCGAGTTCGGGCGAGATCAATGCCCGGCGCAATAGCGTCGTTTTGCCGCTGCCGAGAAAGCCCGTCAGCAAGGTCGTCGGCAGAGTCTCCGGTTCGAGCACTCTCTTTACCACTCGACAGCCCGCAATTCTGCCGCGGATCGTTTCACGTGGCAGTCGCGGCGGCAAGTTGCGTCGTCAAACCCGTGTGATAACAGCGCAAACGCGGGGACCGAGGTTACGGAGGCGATTGCATTCTCTCGCATGCCTCAGCAGTATGCCTGCCATAAGGGCGCGGCATGGGTAGATAACGTTGGCGGGTGAGGAAATGCGGACGGTCTCGTGTTCGGCAATTTGAACGTCTCCAAAGACGCATCGGGCGAAGCTCAACTCGCCATTTCCGGCGTGTCCAAGCATTTCGGCGGGGTGCGCGCGGTGGATAGCGTGTCGCTCTCGGTCCGCCGCGGCGGGCTCGTCTCGGTCATCGGCCCGAACGGCGCGGGCAAGACCTCTCTCCTCAACATGATCAGCGGGTTCTACAGGCCGGACACCGGCTCGATCGTCTTCGAGGGCAAGGACATCACTGGCTCCCGCCCATCGCAGGTCGCCATGCTCGGCATCGCCCGCACGTTTCAGAACATCGCGCTCTTCAGCGGCATGACGGTGCTCGACAACATCATGCTGGGGCGTCATGTGCGGATGAAGGCCGGGGTGTTGTCGTCCTTTATCTATTGGGGCCTTGCGCAAAAGGAAGAGGTCGCGCATCGCGCCCGGGTCGAGGAGCTGATTGAGTTTCTCGAGCTGGAGGACCTACGCAAGCAACCGACGAGCGGGCTCGCCTATGGTCTCAGAAAGCGGGTCGAGCTGGGGCGCGCGTTGGCGCTCGACCCCACGGTTCTGCTCCTCGACGAGCCGATGGGCGGCATGAACCAGGAAGAGAAGGAGGACATGGCCCGCTACATCATCGAGGTCAACAAGCAATGGGGCACGACAATCATCCTGATCGAGCACGACATGGCGGTGGTGATGGACATCTCCGAGCACGTCGCCGTGCTCGATCGCGGGCGCAAGATCGCCGAGGGCAGCCCCAGTGAGGTGCAGCGCGATCCCCAGGTAATCCAAGCCTATCTCGGAACTGCCGCAGAACGTAGGGAGGCCGCCGAATGACCGGTGCGACGACCTTGCCGCGAATGTTGCGCCATAACGCGCAGACAATGCCGGAACGGCCGACGCTGCGCGAGAAGAACCTCGGCATCTGGCAGACCTACAGCTGGGCCCGGTATTACCAGGAGGTGGGCGACTTCGCTCTGGGCCTCGCCGCGCTCGGCTTCCGGCGCGGCGACAAGCTGTCGGTGATCGGCGACAACCGCCCGCGGCTTTATTGGGCGCAGCTCGCCGCGCAATGCCTCGGCGGCGTCGCCGTACCCGTGTATCAGGACTCGATCGCCGCAGAGCTCGTCTATGTGCTCAACCATGCCGAGATCGCGATCATCGTCGCCGAGGACCAGGAGCAGGTCGACAAGATCCTGTCGCTGAAGGACGAGTTGTCGGGTCTCACGCTCGTCATCTACGACGATCCGCGCGGCATGCGGTACTATGAGGAGCCGTTGCTCAAATCGTTCGATGAGGTGCGGGGCGCGGGCCGTGATTTCGCCGCCTCTCACCCCGGCTATCTTGAGAGCGAGATCGACAAGGGTACGCCCGAAGATCTGGCGCTGCTGAACTACACCTCGGGTACGACCGGCCACCCTAAAGGGGTGATGCTCTCGCATACCAACCTGATAACGTCTGCTGCCGCTTATGCCGCGGCCGAGGACATCCGACCGAGCGACGAGCTCTTATGCTATCTGCCGATGGCGTGGATCGGCGACTCGTTGTTTTCGATCGTACTCAATCTCCTTGTGGGCTTCACCTGCAACTGCCCGGAGCGGCCGGAGACGGTGCAGCGCGACCTGCGCGAGCTCGGCCCGACGATCGGGTTCGCGCCGCCGCGGATCTGGGAAAGCATGCTCAGCTCGGTGCGGGTCCGGGCCGCCGATTCGACGCCGCTCAAGCGCAAGATGTTCGACTTCTTTCAGCGGCTTGCCGAGCGGGCGGAGCTGCGCAAAAGCCAGGGAAAGCCGCTTCCACCATCGACACGGCTCGGTTTGGCGTTTGGCGAGGTCCTGGTTTACGGACCGTTGCGCGATCAGTTGGGCCTCGGCCGCGCCCGCTGGTTCTACACCGGAGGCGCGCCGCTCGGTGCCGATACCTATCGGTTTTTTCGCTCGATCGGCATCAACGTAAAGCAGGTGTGGGGCGCCACCGAGCTCTCCGGTCTCGCTACCCTGCAGCCGGACGGCGAGGCCAACCCCGATACCGTCGGCCGGGTCTTGGCCGGCATCGAGCTGCGCATCGCCGGGGACGGCGAAGTGCTGGTCCGTTCGCCGGCGGTGTTCCAGGGCTATTATAAACAGCCGGAAGCCACCCGAAACACGTTCGGCGAGAATGGCTGGTACCACACCGGCGATTCCGGCTTTTTCGATGAGCGCGGCCATCTAGTGATCATCGACCGGGCCAAGGATGTCGGGAAACTCAGCGACGGCACGCCCTTCGCGCCGCAATTCATCGAGAACAAGCTCAAGTTTAGCCCGTTCATCGGCGAAGCGGTGGCCTTTGGTGACGGCCGGCCGTTTGTCGCGGCGATAATCGCGATCGATCTGACGACGTCAGGCAATTGGGCCGAGCGGCAGAACCTCGCTTACACCTCGTTCCAGGATCTCAGCGGCAAACCGGAGGTGCGCGAGCTGATCCGTGAGGAGATCAGGAAATGCAACGCGTCGTTGCCCCCGGCCTCGCGCATCAGCCGCTTCATGCTGCTCAACAAGGAGTTTGACGCCGACGACAATGAAATCACCCGCACACGCAAGATCCGCCGCCCCTTTGTCGCCGAGAAATACGCCGCCGTAGTCGCGGCGCTCTACAACAACGCACGCCAGGTCGAGCTCTCGACCGAGATCACCTATGAAGATGGGCGCAAGGCGACGCTCAATTCCACGATCGCGATCGACGATATCGAGGAGACCCGCCAACCGGCTCGGGAAGCAGCGTATGCCTGAGTTCGAATGGGGGTTTACACTGGTCCTGCTGACCAATGGGGTGATGATCGGGCTGATGTATGCACTGATCGCCCTCGGCTTCGTGCTGATCTACAAGGCGACCGACGCGATCAACTTCGCCCAGGGCGAGTTCGTCATGTTCGCGGGCTTTCTCGCGGCGGGCGCTGCCGATATCGCCGGCGCGCCGTTCTGGCTTAGCGCTCTGCTTGCGATCGCCGGCATGGTGGTACTCGGCTTTGGCCTCGAACGCGTCGTGCTGCGCCCGTTGATCGGCCGGCCGGTGATCGCCGTCGTCATGGCGACGATCGGTCTCGCCGCGGTGCTACGCGGCTCCGCGACATTGGCGTTCGGCGCAGGCAACCGCTCGATCGAAATGCCGATCGGCGACGAACCGATCATGCTGGGACCGGTGATGCTGTCGCCGGTACAGCTCGTCGGGGCTGGGGTGAGCATAATCTTCCTTGCCATCTTCACCTGGTTTTTTCTGAAGAGCCGCATCGGCATCGCGATGCGCGCGGTCGCCGACAGCCAGCAGGTGGCGATGGCGATGGGCATTGATGTGCGCCGCTATTTCGCGCTGGCCTGGGCGATGGCGGGCGTCGTCTCCGCCCTGGGCGGCGTGGTATGGGGGGCGATGCTGAGCGTCGACAATCAGCTGGCACTGGTCGGCCTCAAGGTGTTTCCAGTGGTGATCCTGGGCGGCCTCGATTCGGTGCTAGGTGCCGTCGTCGGGGGGCTCATCGTCGGCGTCGTCGAGAACCTCGCCGCCGGCTACTTCGACCCCTATGTCGGTGGCGGCACCAAGGATTTCGTCCCTTACGTTCTGATGATAGCTGTACTGATGATCCGGCCCGAGGGCATCTTCGGTCGGCGCCGGATCGAGCGCGTGTGATGACGTCTTCTGGTTCTTCGTCTCCCCCGCGAAAGCGGGGGCCCAGGGGCAACCTGCACTCAGCGCGCAATCTCGTCGTGCAGGTCGCGCCAGGTCGGATTGGCTTTCTCGGTCAATTTCATTTTCCAAGCTCTGCGCCAACTCTTGATGCGCTTTTCGCGCAAGATGGCTTCTTCCATCGTGGCGTGAAACTCGGCGTAAACGAGGGTGTGGACCCCATACCGGTTGGTAAAACCCTCTGTGACGTCCGCTTTGTGCTCCCAGACCCGCCGGTTCAAGTCGCTGGTGACGCCCACATAGAGTGTTCCGTTCCGGCGGTTAGCGAGAATGTAGATGCAGGGCTGCATATTCGCTGCACCATACTATCAGTGCGGGAGCCCTGGACCCCCGCTTTCGCGGGGGTGACGAAACCACGTAATGCGGCGGTGATGCCCGTTCAGGGCGCCACCCCGTACGTCGGACGGTAGCCATGTTCCACCGCGAATCCGGGGTCTTTAAGACCAGCTACGCCGCCGACATGGCGCTCTACCCGCTGCCGATTACGAAATGGGCGGCGGCGGCGTTCGCCGGGCTGTTCATTGTCCTCGCGCCGCTCACTCTGGGCGAGTATTATATCTCGATCCTCGATTTGATCCTGATCGCCGTCGTCGGCGCGCTCGGCCTCAACATCCTGGTCGGCTACACTGGGCAGATCTCGATCGGCCATGGCGCCTTCATGTCGGTGGGCGCCTACACCGCGGCGAACCTCGTCGTTCACCTTCACGCACCGTTCTGGGTCACGATACCCGCGGGCGGGCTGATGGCGGCCTTGATCGGCGCGGTGGTTGGAATTCCGTCATTGCGCATCAAGGGCATCTATCTCGCCATCGCCACGCTCGCCGCGCAGCTGATCATCGAGTGGACGATCAATCACGTGCCGGCGATCTCGGGGGGCGTCCAGGCCTCGATCCAGGTGCCCCGCCCGAGCCTCTTCGGGACCCAGCTTAAGAGCCAGACGCAGCTTTATCTCTTTCTGATGGCGTTTGCCGTGCTGGCCATCGTCGCCACCTCGAACTTGGTGCGCAGCCGCATCGGCCGCGCCTTTGTCGCTGTGCGCGACCAGGACATCGCCGCCGAGATCATCGGCATCAATACCTTCCGCTACAAGCTGTGGGCCTTCGCGATATCCTCGTTTTACGCCGGCGTGACCGGCGTCCTCTATACCTATTATCTGGGAATCGCCAATTACGAGCAATTTCAGATCAACGTCTCGATCGATTATTTGGCGATGGTAATCATCGGCGGCCTCGGGTCGATCCTCGGCTCGATCCTCGGCGCCATCTTTGTCACTCTGCTGCCTATCGCGACCCGCTGGTTTCTCGAATCTTTTGGGGGGCTGATCTTCTCCCAGGCCGATCTGGCCAATATCATCCCCAATCTGAGGCTGATCCTGTTCGGCGGGCTCATCATCTTCTTTCTGGTGGTCGAGCCGGAAGGTCTGAATCGCCTGTGGCGGAACATTCGAAATTACTTTCGGGTGTGGCCATTTTCCTATTGATGCGCAGGAGGAACGCAATGAGGAGTGCATCGACTGCGGTACTGGTGGCCGTGGGACTATGCTTCGCCGTCGCGGCGACGGCGCAGGAAAAGGAGGTGTTGATCGCGTGGCAGTGCGACCGCACCGGGCCGACGCAGATTGTCGGCGTCGTATATTGCCCAGCCATTCAAGACTATATCGATTTGATCAATTCGAAGGGCGGGGTCGAAGGCTATAAGATCAAATCCAGCGAGCTCGACAACGAATACAAAGTGCCGCAGGCGGTCGAGGAGTACGAGCGCCAGAAGCAGATGGGCGCCGTCTCGATGATGATCTACGGCACGCCGCAGGCCCAGGCGCTGAACCAGAAGCTGGTCGAAGACAAGATCCCCGGCACCTCGCCGGGGTTCGGCATCTCTGCCTCGGCCGACGGCACTCGCTTTCCTTATCTGTTTCCGATCGCCGCAACCTATTGGTCGCAGGCAGCGGGGGCGATCCAGTTCATCAAGGAGAAATTGGGCGGCAGCCTCAAAGGCAAGAAGATCGCCTATGTCTACTACGACAACCCGGCCGGACACGAGCCGCTGCCGGTCCTCGAAGATCTGCAGAAAATCGAGGGGTTCGAGATGCGCTCCTTTGCCGTGCCCCCGCCGGGGGTCGAGATGGGAGCGCAGGTGCTCGACATCGCACAGCGCTACCGGCCGGATTTTGTCATCAATCATCTATTCGGCCGCTCCCCCTCCGTGGCGGTCAAGGAGTACAAGCGCGCCGGTTATCCGCTGTCGAAAGTAATAGGGCTCGTCTGGGCCTCGGCCGAGGCCGATATCCTGGCGGCCGGTGGCTGGGCAGTGGCTGAGGGCTATCACACGCTGCAATTCGCCGGAGCCGGCGACGACTATCCTATCCGCCAGGAAATCAAGGCGATGTACAAGGCGCAAGGCAAGGAGCCGCCAAAGGGGATGGACGACACGGTCATCTACAACCGTGCAATCCTCAACACGGCGCTGCATGTCGAAGCGATCCGCAATGCGATCAAAGCAACGGGTGGCCGCAAGCCGACCGGCGAGGACGTCAAGAAGGGCTTCGAGCAGATCCACGACTTCACCTTGGGCGGGCTCTTTCCGCCGCTCAAGATCACCCCCGAGGATCACGAGGGCGGTGGCTGGGTGCAAATTTTCCAGGTCAAG
>DATNKF010000560.1:0-5941 GCA_035603555.1 Allostellaceae bacterium | reverse complement strand
CAACGCGTCCGACATAGCCAACCTGCGTCAGATCCTCGACGTAAATGCCGTCATCGGGCAGCTCGGCGCGAATCGCCCGCAAATATTCGCATTGCGGGCCCAGATTGTCTGCCAGCCTGGCGAGGGAGCGGGATTTCAGCGCGTCGAGCTCCTCCTTGCGTGACTGCCGCCGCGGATTGCGCCGCTCGAGCGCATTGTGAAGCGCGGCAAGCGCCGCCGTGGCGTTGGCGACGATACCGAGCGCCGGCTTCAGGATGCGGGTGATCTCGGTCGGGTCGATGTCGATGCGGATGAGCTTGAGGTCGACGTCGATGCCCCAGCGCACCTGCGGCTGATGCAGGCGGGTGCCGACCGCCAGCACGACATCGGCCTCGCGCCACAGCTCGTGGCCGGCGAGCGCCGATTGGGCGAGGTAGTGGCGATCGCTGACGATGCCCTTGCCGCCCGTATAGCTGACCACGGGCGCTTCGAGCATCTCGGCGATCGCGAGCACCTCCTCGGCCGCGCCAATGGCGCCGCCGCCGACAAAAAGCAGCGGCTTCTTGGCGCCGGCGAGCAACGCCGCGGCTTTGTCGATCAGCTCCGGGTCGGGCATCGTGGGGGCCGGCGGCTCCCCGGCGGCCGGCAGCGCAACCTCGGTCTCGAACGCCATGACGTCGAGCGGCATTTCGAGCGCGACCGGGCGCGGGCGGCCGTCGCGCAGCTGGCGGAACGCCTCGTTGACGAGTTGCCCGGCCTGGGTCGGATGGCTAATCCGAGCCGCCCATTTGGTGAGCGTTCGCAAAATCCCGAGCTGGTCGGGGATCTCGTGCAGCAGGCCAAAACCGCGCCCGATCAGGTCGGACGGGATCTGCCCGCTGATGCACAGGACCGGCGTGTTGGTGGCGTAGGCCGTGGCGAGCGCCGCCGTGGTATTGAGCAGCCCCGGTCCCGGCACTACGGCATAGGCGCCCACCTTGCCGCTCGACCGGGCATAGCCGTAGGCCATGTAGGCCGCGCCCTGCTCGTGCCGCGTGTGGATGACCCGGAGCGCCTCGCCGGCGTCATAGAGGGCGACGAACAGCGCATCGTTCTGCACGCCGGGGAGCGCAAAGATAGTCTCCACCCCATGGCGACGCAGCATCTCGACCAGTGCTCCGCCCCCCGTCATTCTCGTCATCACGTCCCTCGCAGCAATTATCTCGTCGTTCCCGCGAAAGCGGGAATCCAGCGGCAGCAGCTCTTGCCCAGCCGCCCTGGACCCCCGCCTGCGCGGGGGTGACGAGAGAGTCAGTGGGTGCCGAACATTATTCGAAAGCGTAGCTGTAGGCGCTGCCGTGAGGCACGATCCGGCCGACCGTGGGCGCGGGGAAATGCGCCGGCAGCAGACGGGTGCCGCACGCAGCATGTTCCTCGATCAGCCGTGTCCGCGTCTTGCGCGACAATTCCGGATCGGTGCAGGCGAGCGTCGACCATTCCGGCTTCAAGAGCTGCAGCGGATGGTGGATCACGTCGCCCATGAAAACACCCGTCTGGTCGCCCGAGCGGGCATGGATCACGACATTACCCGGCGTGTGCCCCGGCGCGCTCTCAAACCACAGCCCGTCCTCGAGCGCGTAGTCATCGTCGACCAGCACCGATTGTCCGGTGCGCACGACCGGCAGCACGCTGTCCTCGAAGGCGAGCCGATGGGGCGTGTCCTCGCCGTTCCGATGCACGCCCTCCCAATGCGCAAACTCGCGGCGGGCCATGACGTAGCGCGCATTGGGAAAGGTCGGGACCCAGCGCCCGTTTTCGAGCCGGGTATTCCAGCCGACATGATCCCAGTGCAAATGAGTGCACATCACATAGTCGACACTGTCGACACCGACCCCGGCGCGGGCGAGATCGGCGACATAGGAGGTGCGCAGCCGGTGGAATTGCGGCCGGGTCGGACGCTCCTTGTCGTTGCCGAGGCAAGAATCGATCAGGATCGTATGATGACCGGTCTTGACGATGAAGCTATGAAAGCTGAAGAGGAGGTTGCCGGTCGCCGGGTCGATCAACCGGGGGCCGGGGTGATCGGGGTTCGATTGCACCGCCTCCTTGTCGAAATCGGGAAAAAACGTCTCGGGGGCAATAAAGGGCCCCTCATACTCGGCGATGCGATGAACCTCGAAATCCCCGATACGCGTAATCTGCATTTTCCCCTCCGCACCTGTCGCCGGCGAACCTACGCCGGCGCACCCTACAGTGTCGGCGGCCGGTCGACGAGAGCCTTCCCCCCTGTCCGTGCTAGCCTAGGCAGAGATCAGCGCCAACGCCGGAGGATTGAGCGATGCCGACCGAATTCGTGATGTTGCCGCCACAAACCGAAAGGACGCGCGAATGGGGTGCGCGCCTTGCTGCCGCCGTGCCCGAGCTCAAGGTCGTCGTTGCTGAAAACCACACGCAGGCAGCGCAGGTCATTGCGCATGCCGATGCCGCTTTCGGCACGATCCCGCCGGATCTGCTGTCGCGAGCGACGCGGCTGCGCTGGCTGCAAGCGCCGCAGGCGGCGCCGCCGGCCGGCTATTACTATCCGGAGCTGATCGCCCATCCGGTAGCGATCACGAATTTCCGCGAGATCTACAACGACCACATCGGCGCGCATGTGATGGCGTTTGTGCTGGCCTTTGCGCGCGGTCTGCACCACTACATCCCGCAGCAGCTGCAGCGCGAGTGGAAGAAATTGCTGCCGGACACCGGAGTCGTGCATTTGCCGGAAGCGACGGCGCTGGTTGTCGGCGTCGGTGGCATCGGAAGCGAAGTCGCTCGGCTCGCTGCGGCCTTCGGCATGCGGGTGATCGGCGTCGACGAGCGCCGCCGCGACGCGCCGCCGGGAGTGGCCGAGTTGCACCGCGGCGACGAGCTCGATGCACTGCTGCCTCAGGCCGATTTTGTGATCCTGACCGTGCCGCACACGCCGGAGACCGAAGGCTTCATGAACCGTGCGCGGTTCCAGGAGATGAAGAAGACCGCATTCTTCATCAATATCGGGCGCGGCTTGACGACCCGGCTCGACGACCTCGCTGCGGCGCTCGAGGCGGGTGAGATCGCCGGCGCCGGTCTCGACGTCTTCGAGCAGGAGCCGCTGCCCGCCGACCACAAGCTGTGGACCTTGCCGGGGGTGCTGCTGACGCCGCATACCGCGGGCTACGGCCCCTATCTCGACGAGCGGCGCTACGAGATCATCCTCGACAATTGCCGGCGCTTCCTCGCGGGCCAGCCGCTGCGCAACCTCGTCGACAAGGCCCGTTGGTTCTGAACGCCCCTCCCTGAAAGCAGGGAGAAAAATCGGTTCGACGCCGGAAATCGACCGCCTGATCGCCAACAACATGCGCGCAATCAATTGCTTAGCAAGCCGACACCGGGCGCCGTCAGAGAATGTTCTGAGGGAGGCCTGTTGGCCTCTGAGGGAGCGAGCAGGGAGCGAGTGACTGCGCATGAAGCACCGCTGAGTTTGCACTATCGCACCGAATAAATCACTGTAACATCATTTTACGACATTAACAATAAGAACCGCAGCGCCAGCGCGCTCCCAGTGTGAGCTGCCTCACACTCGGGCTATGCTAGCCGGAGTAATCACTCTCTGGCGCGGGCTGGCTGGCCTTCGGATATGTTGTCGCTCATATTTTCCGGCTGGCCAAGAACGCCGTATCTGGGCATCCCGATACAAAACAACATCACGTTCGACGGAGGCGTTGAAGATGTCCACACTGATCGGCAGGCAGGCTGTCGTAGTTGGGGCGGGGATGGCTGGCTTGCCCGCGGCACGCGCTCTTGCCGACTACTTCGAACATGTCGTGGTGCTGGAGCGCGACTCCCTCCCGCCAAATGCGGCTCACCGGATGGGCACACCCCAGGCGTGGCACACCCACGCTCTGCTCGGCGGCGGCCAACAGGCGCTCGGCGAACTCCTCCCGGGCTTTGAGCAGGACCTCGCCTCAGCCGGAGCGGTGCCGTTTACTGTCGGTCTCGATGTTCGCCTCGAAAGACCCGGCTACGATCCTTTTCCAGCGCGGGATCTTGGCTGGGTCGCATACGCCATGTCCCGACCGCTGGTCGAGTTTCTCTTACGAGGGCGCACGGAGCAGCACGCCAACGTCACGATCCGCGAGCATTGCCGCGCTCGCGACCTCATGGCCTCGCGCGAAGGCGGCGCGGTTTCGGCAATCCGCTTCGAGAACAGCCACGGGCGCAGCGAGACCCTTGCGGCTGACCTGGTTGTCGAAGCCTCGGGGCGCGGCAACCTCACCTTTGGCTTCCTCGAGTCCATCGGCCGGCCGCGGCCTGAAGAGACCACGATCGGGGTCGACATCACCTATGCCACGGGCGTCTTCGCCGTCCCGGACGATGCACCTGCGGATTGGACAGGCGTAATGACATTTGACTCGCTAGATCGGGGAGGCCTCGGCGGCATATTGTTGCCGCTGGAAGGGAACCGCTGGATCGTGACTCTCGCGGGACGCCACGGCGCGAAGCCGCCCGACGATAGGCACGGTTTTCTCGCCTGTGCGCAACAGCTGCGCACCCCGACCATCTACAATGCGATCAAGAAGACCGAGCAGCTCGGCAAGATCGCCCGCTTCGGGTTTCCCGCCAGCGTCAGACGGCATTTCGACCAGCTCGAGGAGTTCCCTCGCGGGTTGCTGCCCTTCGGCGACTCGATATGCCGCTTCAACCCGGTCTACGGCCAGGGCATGAGTGTCGCCGCCCAAGAAGCCCGCTTGCTCCACGGACTCCTCCAGAAGCGGGCCAACGAGTCGGACACGCTTGCTGGCCTGGCTTCGGCCTTCCTCTCCGAGGCCGCTACGCTGATCGAGACCCCGTGGGCATTGGCCGCCGTGCCCGATCTCGCCCATCCCAAGGCAGAGGGAGAACGCCCGAAGGATTTGGAGCAGCGGCTCGCGTTCTCCGAAGCATTGAACCAGCTCGCCGCCGAAGATCCCGCCGTCCACAAACTGTTGTTTGAAGTGCTGCACTTACTCAAGCCGCGAAGCGCTTTCGATGACCCTGGCCTCGTGGAGCGCGTGAAGGCCGCAATGACCTAAGCGTCCGACCGAAAATGGCGCACGCTTTAGCAATTGTTTACCCGTCACCCACGCGAAAGCGGGGGTCCAGAGCAACCGACTCAACCTCCGGGCTCCTGGATTCCCGCTTTCGCGGGAATGACGAGCAAGTTACTGATCCTGTCGGATTCATTTTCAGTCGGCCTCTAAGCGGGGAGGATGATCGAGGATCGCGGGGCGATGATGGCAAGGTGACGCGTCGCACCGTCAACTTGGAAGGGAGGGAAGCATGCGCTTCGTCTGGTTCAATCTGATGCCGTGGCCCGATCTGCCGGAGGACTTTCGCGAGAAATACCGGTCGGTCTGGGTCGACATCCCAAGCGCGCTCTATGACCCGGTGCGCGGGCACGAGCTCTACAACACCTATCTCGACCAGCTCGAATTCGCCGAGACCGTCGGCTACGACGGGCTCGGGGTCAACGAGCACCACGCCAATGCCTATGGGCTGATGCCCTCGCCCTGCCTGATGGCTGCGGCACTCGCGCGCCGCACTTCGCGGGCCGCACTCGTCGTGCTCGGCAGCTCGATCGCTCTTTATGATCCGCCGATCCGCGTCGCCGAGGAATTCGCGATGCTCGACGTGATCTCGGGCGGCCGGTCGTGGCGGGCTTTCCGGTTGCCAAGTCGATGGACCCGACTACGCCTACGGCCGGGGTGCCGACCCTCTTGCGCAAGCGATATCCCGAATCGCACGACCTCATCCGCCGCGCCTGGGCAGCGGACGAACCCCTTTGTCTTCAAATGGCCGCTTCACCAAGCTGCGGCACGCCAATTGCCGGCCGAAGCCAAGCCGCATCCGCCGAAGTTCGTTCCCGGGCCCGAGGACGACCCGCTCTGGACGCTGCCGAGCGTGCTGATCACGCCGCACACCG
>DATNKF010000559.1:0-3676 GCA_035603555.1 Allostellaceae bacterium | reverse complement strand
ACCGGCCCTTTGTGCGAGGCACAGCGCGTGCTCGTCGAGCCCAGCTGAGAATTCACCCGCGACACTCTTGAAACCGGACGGAACCGAATTGTGGAGGCCGGGTAGTGCCGTCTGCAGCAGCAGCGCTATCGCGGAGAGAATCTGGCCGAGGCGGCAGGGGGGACGACCCGCACGGTGTCTCTTTCCTCGCGGTCTTATCGACCCAATCAGCAGAGCCCGCCGCGAACCGGAGATGATCAGCCTCCCGTGATGCCGTTGCAATGTTGCCCGATGATGCGCCCGTTAGCTACCGCATTGTCGGCAATCTGTGGAAGCTATGTTGACCGGCATGCGCCGCCGCTCTCCTATCGATCTGCGCTCCGCATCGGCGCTGGGAGGTTGCATTTATACCAAGATTGTGTTATTATGTCAAATTATAAATGCGTTTTGTACAATACGCATCACATCAGCGAGCGGCGCGAAATGTTAACCCAAAGTCTCCCTGCTGCCTCCCTCACGACCGGCAATCGCCTCCCTGCTGCCCGATGGTTGCTTCGGGTGTCCAACTATTTGATCTGCATGGAATTATGGCTGATCAGACCGGCGATTTCCGGCCTCGAATCGAGTTTTCTCCGTGCTCTCAGGGAGGCGCCGGGAGTGGTCATCTCATGGTTAGGCTGGACGCCACCGCGATCAGTGTCGCATCGCTGCCGGGGCCGCCGACGACCGACAGGCCGATCGGCAACCTGTCGACCGTAGCGCCCGGGATGCTGACTTGCGGCACTCCGGTCAATCCGCCGTGACAACACAGGTACAGCAGCCGATCGCGTTGGGGGCCCGCCACCGAGAGCGGCTCCCCGCGCTTGGGAGCGGGAAACGGCGTTGTCGGCAGGCAGAGAATCGTCCCCTCCTGCAAGAGGTACCGCATCCGCCCCCGCGCCTCCTGTCGGACCAGCTGGGCCCAGCCGCGCTCGCTCTCCGGAATCATCGATCCGAGGATGATGTTTCGGGCGACGCTGAAGGCGAAGCGCGGGTTGTCGCGGTCGATCCAGTCCTTGAAGGTGAGCCACGCCTCGGAGGGCTGCAGGGTGCGCTGCGCGCGCGCCCATTGGGTGATCCCTGCTGGTGCCATCACCTCCTCGCGCGGGTTCCCGATCAGCGCACGAAGCCGGTCGACCACCGGTTGCAACGCGACGCCGACCTCCGGATCGGCAAAGGCGAAGGCATCGACCGCGATAATGAGGCGACGCGGCAGTGCGGTCGAGATCGCCTCATCGAGCATCACTGACGAGACCTTGGCGAAGGTAGCGGCATCGCTCGCAAACCAACCGGTCGTGTCGGAGCTCGGTGCTTGCGGCATGACGCCCGACATGTCGAGCCGCCCGTGCGTCGGCCGGATGCCGTAGAGGCCGCAGAAGCTCGCCGGCACCCGCACCGAGCCGCCGGTGTCGGTGCCGAGTGCCGTGTCGCAGAGGCCAGCGGCGACGGCGGCGGCCGAACCCGAGGAAGAGCCGCCCGGCACCCGATCGGGCGCCCGAGGGTTGACCGGCGTGCCATAGAACGCGTTTTCCCCGACGATGCCGAGCGACACCTCGTCGGTGATCGTCTTGCCGATCAATGTCGCACCCGCATCGAGCAGCCGCTGCACCGCCCAGGCGTGGCGGGTCGGAACCGGGTTCGACTTGGCCCAGTCGGGATTGCCGCCTCCGGTCGGATGGCCCGCGACATCGAACAGATCCTTGGCCGCGAATGTCAGACCCGAAAGCGGGCCCCCTGCCCGTCCCTCTATACGAACGCGCGGACCGGGGACGAAGGCGTTGATATCGTCTGGCATGACGCTGGTCTCTCTAGATGGCGCGGTCCCGGACGGCTGCCGCCCGGCGGGCGAAGGCACCAAGGGCCTCGGTCATTGGCGTTGCGACGCCGAGCCGCGTTCCGATCTCGACGACCGCATCGACGAGCCCGCCCAATTCGAGCGCGCGGCCGGCCTCGTAGTCCTGCAGCATCGAGGTGCGGAAGGCACCGAGCTCGGCGTTGATTGCGAAACGCTTCTCGATGTCCATCCCCGACGGGGCTCCCGCCGCCGCCGCGACCGCCGCGACTTCGTGCATTGCGCGCAAGGCGATGCGGCCGAGACCGGCGTCGTTCATGAGCTCGTCGATCCGCGCGCGGGCAACCACCGAGAGCGGGTTGAACGCGGCATTGCCGATGAGCTTGGTCCAGACCTCGCCTCTGATGTCGTCGGTTACGGTTACGTCGAATCCGCTCTCTTGAAGCACAGCGGCGACCTGCTCGGTCCGCTCGCGGCGCGGGCCGAGGGCTTCGCCGAGGACGAATTTGTTGCCGCTGGTCCACCGCACCACCCCCGGCGCGAGGCGGGCGACGCCCATATAGACGACGGCGCCGATCACCGAGCGGGCGGGCAGCGCCTCGAGCAATGCGCCGTCCGGGTCGACCGCGGCGATCCCGCGTCCCCCGAGAGGCCCGGGCAGTCCGTCGAAGTACCACCAGGGGACGCCGTTGATCGGCGGCAAGAGTGCCGTTTGCGGTCCGATCAACGGGGTCAGCGCGGCAAGGCCGGCTGGCCAGTCCTGCGCTTTCATCGTCCCGATCACCAGATCCTGCGGTCCGAGCTCGGCCGGGTTATCGGTGACGTCGAGCCGGACGACACCACCGCCGTCCCATTTCTCGACATGCAGCCCATTGCACCGGATCGCAGTCAGGGTCTCGCCACGGGCGACGAGCTTTGGTTTAAACCCGGCGCGGGCCAGCGAGAAGGCGACGGCGCTGCCGATGGCACCGGCGCCGACGATCGTGATCGAAAGGGCATTCGTCATGGTGTTCGCTCGCCTTTCCGGCTGTTAGGCTCGGCGGCATGCTCGTGCAAATCTACGAGGTCCAGACCCCCGAGGAAGCTCGCGCATTGGCCGGGCTTGGAGTCGATCATATCGGGGTGCTGGTCGGCGACGGCGCGTTTCCCCGCGAGCTGTCGATCGCGCAGGCCAACGCGATATTCGCGGCCCTTCCGTCCGCAGCAAAACGCGTCGCGTTGTCGCTTTCCGCAGATCCCGAGGAGGTGGCGCGGGTTGCCCGAGAAACCCGGCCCGACATTATCCAGCTTCAAGCGGCCCTCGAAGACTTCTCGGTCGCGATGACGCGAGGGCTCAAGACGCGATTCCCCGAAATCCTGATCATGCGGGCGATCCCGGTCATCGACGAGGCTGGTATCGAGGTCGCGCGATCCTATCGAGGCGCCGCCGATTTTCTGCTGCTCGACAGTTACGACCCGAAGACGCGACAGTTCGGCGCCCTCGGCCTGGTTCACGATTGGAGCATCAGTCGGCGGATCGTCGACAATGTCGACATCCCGGTCATTCTCGCCGGCGGCCTCAGTCCCGATAATGTCGCCGAAGCGATCGTCGTGGTACGTCCGGCCGGTGTGGATTCGAAGACCGGGACCGATCTGGCGGACGGGACCGGCAAGGATCTCGCAAAGGTGCGGGCATTTGTCACCGCGGCCAGGCTCACCAGGTGAAGGCAGTCGCCCTGAGCTCGACGGCACCATTGTTTTGAATGACGCCGAGCAGCCTCAGCCGGCAGGAGAAACCCGGCGCGCGACCCTTGTCCTCGTCAGATTTTGCAATGAATTGCGGGCCATAGATGACTGGCTTGCCGGCATCGGTCGGATAGGGCGGCA
>DATNKF010000558.1:0-6634 GCA_035603555.1 Allostellaceae bacterium | reverse complement strand
AAGACCGACGACGCCGACCCGCCGCATGTCGCCCATTTTGGCGATGCCGACCGCAACAGTGGCAAAAATGATCGGGGGCACGACGGCTCGTATCAGGGTGATGAAGGCGTCGCTGAGCGGCTTCATGTCGACCGCTAGGCTCGGATAGAAGGCCCCGAGGAGAATGCCCGCTGCGATCGCGATCAGCACCTGAACATAGAGCTTCCTCAGAGGTGATCGGCGAGGTGCAGCCTCCGCTGCTGACCTCCCTCTATCCGCAGCTCCTATGTTCGCCATTCGGCCCCTCGTCGATAGACCGCGGCGCCTCCACCACCTCGCCCCCACAACTCGGCGTCGCCGGCTCTCGTACCATAGATCACTGGGCGAGCCAAACCTCGGTCAGGTCCTGCCCGATGAAGTGGCTCGGGGTGATGCTCCACCCCTTGAGCTTGGCTGAGGTCGCGACGATGCGGTTCCACCACAGGAGCGGCACCGTATACGCCTCGGACAGCGCATGCCGCTCGAAATCGCGGACGATCTGTGCGCGTTGTCGGGGGTCGGTGGTGACCGCTTGACCGATAAAAAGAGCATCGAGAAAGCGATCGGTCGAATAGGAGTAGTTGACCGGCGACAGATCGTGCGAGACGTACTTCGTCATCTGGATCGTCGGGTCGTCATAGTAGTCACCCGAGAAATCAAGTGCCACGTCGAACTGGCGACCATCGATTTCCTTTTGCCAATCCCAGATATTTCGCCGGTCCTGTGTCGTCGCTACGCCGATCTGGCGCCAGCTCTCGGCCAGCAAATCGCCTCCCGCATAATGCGGCATCGGGATATCACGAACCGTCACCGTAAGCTTGAGATCGTGCACTCCGGCCTCGTCGAGGAGCCGCCTCGCCTCGGCGCGCGCGGCGGCGATATCGCGCGAGAAGCCGGGTATCGTGACCAGTTCCGCCTCCGGTGTGGCCATGTTCGAGCCCGGCCGCATGACGCCGCCAACATATTTTAGAAAGGTCGACCCCTGCAGCTTCGCGACGGCTCCCCAGCGGTCGATAGCGAGCGAAAGCGCGCGCCGTACCCGCGCATCGTCGAACGGTGGTTTCTGCGTGTTGAACACGACCAACAGATTGGACAGCCAGGGGCTTTCGCTGATCTCGATGCGGTCGCCGAGCACTTCGACGAGGTCATCGCGTTGCGGAGGTGTAACGCTGCGGAACTCGGCGGCGATGCGGCCGCTCTTGTACGCCGCCATCACCGCATTGCCCGGGATGAAATCTGCCTGGTAGCCGTCGAGGTAGGGTCTGCCGGGCAGGAAATATCTGTCCCAGCGTTTGCCCCGCCAGTACTGACCCTTGACATACTCAGCGAAAGCGAATCCCCCGGTGCCGAGAATGTTGGTTTTGGGAAATTGGGGATCGGCCGAGAGTCTGGCTGCGCTGTAGATACAATTCCAGGGGGAAGCGAAATTCGCCAACATCGCCGCTTCCGGCCATTGCAGGCGAAATACCACGGTGAGCGGGTCGGGGGTGTCGATGGCTAATATGGCACCATAGTCGACCTTGCGCGCCGAGACGACACCCGGTGGAGGGTGCACGATGCGCTCGTAGCTCGCCTTGACATCGGCCGACGTCATCCGCGATCCGTCGTGAAAGAGAATATTGGGCCGTAGCTTGAAGGTGTAAGTGAGCCGGTCCGCCGACACGCTCCACGACTCGGCCAAATCGCCGATAATCTGCGGATAATTGGCCGCGTCGAATTTGAGCAAGGTTGAGTAATGAGGGGCAATGGGGTGCAGAAAAGCAAACGAGATGTTGCCGTGACAGTCGTAATTGCCGGGTTCGATCGTGACGGCGAATTCGAGCGTGCCGCCGCGTTTTGGGTTGATGTCGGCTAGGGCTTGGCAACCAATGGGCAGAATAGTGAGAACGCCGGCTGAGACGATAGCGGTTATCACTGTCAGCCGCCGCACCGCGCGCTTCACCGGGGAGTAGTGTGCACCCTCAAAGCGGGCGTTGATCTGAAAGCCGCCCATCGATGTCAGGAAATAGTCGTGTTGTGCGCAGCGCACTAACGGATTCGACCTTTCTGCCACGCTTCGAACTGGCCGAAGAGCTGATCCTTTTCCTGCTGGGTCATCGGCGGCCCGCCGGTCGCCTGCTGGCGCTCATCGACGAAGCGCGAGAAAATGCCTTTGAGATCCTGGAGATTGGGCGCGGCGGCCACCGGCGCATTGCGCTGCAGCCATTGCTCGGCAGGCGGAAAACGCCGCCAGCCGGGAAGCTCGGCCATAATATTGACCTCATGCCATTTCGGATGATGGCCGGGATCGAGCAGCGATTGGAACCCGGTAAAGAACGCATCGACAAAATTGACCAGATTCCGGTAGCGCTCAGAGCCGTACTGAAGATTAGCTGCCGCGAGCACGGTGCCGATCGCCACTGTATCCACCGGGCGGTCCCCCGTCACCAGGCCCGGGTAGTCCTGGGCGGTGAGCCGCGTCGGCACATAAGCGGCCGTTATCGCCGGATTGAGCGGGACCGCGAGGAAGTGCAGACCCTCCTCGGCAGCGATGTTGCAGAACAGCGGCGCGGGCTTGCCTGCGACAAAAGCAAGCGCGGCGATTTCACCCTTGCGCAGCTTCCCTAGCGCCACTTCCTGATCGTCGTAGACGGGCGTCACCGTGATCTTCAGAAGATCGAAGAGCCGGCTGGCGGTAATCGCGGTACCGGCGCCGCGCAGATCGAAATTGACCCTCTGGTTCGCCAGATCTGCGACCCCCTTGACGTCGCGCTTGGCCAGGAGATGGAACTCTTCATTGTAGAGCTTGGCGATATAGCTCACCCAAGTCTCGATACCCGGAAAGTAGTTCGCTTGCCTGGCATGATCGAGGACATCCGTCTGCAAAATGGCAAGATCGATGCCGCGCAGCAGCTTGAGATCGCCAAGGTTTTGCAGCGACCCTTTGCCGACGACCGGCAGGACCCGCCGCGTTGCCCCGTCGTCTATAATATTGGCGAGATCCTCGGCGATGCGCACTGAGATGCCGGAGGCACGCCCCGTTTCGAGTTCGACCACCCCTCTATTGGCGACCGCAACATCTGATAGTGCAGCGGTGCTTGCGGGCGCCGCGAGAGCCGTCATCGGGCTGAGTGCGGCGACGATAGCGGCCGCCAAAATCGAGCGCTTCACGGCGAACACCTTTCCCTATTTTGTTTCTCGGCTGTTCGGCTCGCGCGCCGCTGGGGCCGTGTCGAGGCCGCGGGCGCGGTGGTACCACATGTCTGCTCTGCCCTGGTCGCCGCGAGTTCCGACCAGACCGGCACGACCCAGGAAACTGGGGTCAAAAGTCGCCCCAAGCCGCATCGCCCCTTGGCCGCTTCCGGCGTCGGCGGCACGCTCGTAGAAGAGGCGGGCGGAGGTGACGTCCCCCACGCCAAGATAACCGTCGCCGCGCGCCAAAAGCCCGGCGACATCGACAGCGGGGAGGCCTGATGGCGCGACTGTGGCGGCTGGGATGGCGGCACTCGACGGCGGATCGCGGGTCACCACAACGGGTACGATAGCGTCCGTTGTCCCGCCAGCCTCGGCCTGCTTCGCCGCTTCCTCGACCGGCGCCTGATCGGCGGCGTCGCCTCCGGGGGCGTCGGCGACCGCTAACGGGGGCGCCGCGCCATTCTGCTCCGGCGACGGCATCTGATCGGCTGCCGGCGGCTGCGCCACCGAGGCGGGCTGCAGGGCCGCCAGCGCCGCTGCGCGAGGCAACTCTGGCTTTATCGGCACCGTCACAACTTTGGTGTCGGCCGCAACCGCGCCGCCAAAAAAATTCGGTACAAGATCGTAAAGAAGCGATCTTACGCTGGAACCCTGACTGCGGGCAGCAGCTCCAGCTCCCAACGCGTCAGTCGGCTGCACGAGCAGGGAAAAGCCGATGCCGAACAAGACGCCGACCGTCGCGGTGGCCACAATTCCGATTGAGGCGAGGTAGAAAAGGATACCGATCGGGAATACCGGTTTCACCCGATGCTCGGGCCGAGCAGGTTCCGGTGCAGCAGACGCGACGGTTGGCAGCAGCCGTTCCTTCGCGGCATCGGAGTGCGAGGGTGGCGGCTCCTCGAACAAATCGGAGAGGGAGCGGACGGGCGTCGCACGACCTCTCGCGACGGGCTCGGGTGCCGCACCGCGAGGAGCCCTTAGTTCATCAGTTGCCGGGACTAACGACATTTCGCCGAACATTTCTCGCATTACTCTGTGTTTGAAAGCAACGGGAGTCGTCAGGTTGTAAAAAGCAGTGGGTTAGCCATCAGCTTATAACCAATGGCGGATACAAGGCAACGCTGCTCTAAAACTCTTTGACTATTTTTTAAGTCTCGTGCGGCGCATCGCCTTGCCGTGACCGCAGAACCCCTCTGGTTTTTCCGCGAATTGGTTAACAAAGGTAAATTAGTTAAGTAATATTACCGGGTTTCTCCGAATTCGGAGAGAAATCGTAAACGCTTACGCTTCCGGCCTTGCGCCAGGACGTCAACGCAGATGACAGGCGACCCTGTGGCCGGGGTTGACCTCGCGCAGCGCCGGGACATCGACCTTGCACCGCGCCTCGGCATAGGGACAGCGGGTATGGAATGTACAGCCTGGCGGCGGGTTGATTGGGCTCGGAACATCGCCCTGCAACAGCTGCTTCTTCCGCTTGACCCTTGGGTTGGGGACCGGCACTGCCGCCAGCAGCGCCTCGGTGTAGGGATGGAGCGGGTTTGTAAACAGGGTCTGTTTGTCGGTGTATTCGACGATCTTCCCGAGATACATCACCGCGATGCGGTGACTGATGTGCTCGACCACCGCAAGATCGTGAGCGATGAAGAGGTAGGAGAGGTTTTTCTCGCGCTGCAGATCCATCATCAAGTTGATGACCTGGGCCTGGATCGACACGTCGAGCGCCGAGACGGGCTCGTCGCCGATGATCAGATTGGGGTTCAGCGCCAGCGCCCGGGCGATGCAGATGCGCTGGCGCTGTCCGCCGGAAAACTCGTGCGGAAAGCTGCGCATCTGCAGCCGGCGCAGCCCGACCTGATCGAACAGCGCGGCAACGCGCCCCTCCTTTTCCTTACCATGGGCGAGGCCGTGCACCTGCAACGGTTCGCCGACGATGTCGCCGGCGGACATGCGCGGGTTCAGCGAAGAAAACGGATCCTGGAAAATGATCTGCATCTGCCGCCGATGCGGCCGCATAGCAGTTTTGCCCAAGTGGGTGATGTCTTCACCATTGAGCTTGATCGTGCCGGCGGTCGGCTCGACGAGGCGCAGCACGGTCCGCGCGACGGTCGACTTGCCGCACCCGCTTTCGCCCACCAAACCCAAGGTTTCTCCTTGATCGATCGAAAAGCTGACGCCGTCGACGGCGTAGACGTAGCCCGCCGTCCGCCGCAGCAGACCCTTCTTGACCGGGAAATGCTTCTTCAGCCCGGCGACCTCGATCACCGGGACAGAGCTGCGAGGCGACACATTCTCCGCGACGACTTCGGCGACGGCGAGGTTAGCCATCCCGCCCACCATAGAGCCTCTCCGAATGCCAGCAGGCCGCCCAGTGCCCGGGTCGTAGCTGTTCATACGGCGGATATTGCGAGCGGCAGCGGTCATCGGCGAAGGTGCAGCGCGGGGCAAAAACGCAGCCCGGGGGCAGATTATTGAGCGCCGGCACCATGCCGGAGATTTCCTGCAACCGCCCGACCGACGCGGAGTTGCGCCCCGCCATGATCTCGAGCCGCGGGATAGATGCCAGCAGGCCATGGGTGTAGGGGTGAAGCGGCTGTGAGAACAGGGCGTCGACCTCGGCCTCTTCGACCTTTTTGCCCGCATACATTACGATTACCCGCTGCGCGGTTTCGGCTACGACGCCGAGATTATGCGTGATCAGGATGACGGCGGTGCCGAGTTGCTTCTGCAGTTCCAGGATCAAATCGAGGATCTGCGCCTGGATCGTCACGTCCAGCGCGGTGGTCGGCTCGTCGGCGATCAGCACCCGCGGGTTGCAGGCGAGCGCCATCGCGATCATCGCTCGCTGCCGCATGCCGCCGGAGAGCTGGTGAGGGTATTCGCGCGCCCGCTGTGCCGCCTCGGGGATCTTGACGAGCCGAAGCATCTCGACGGCTTTCTCGTTGGCGGCGGACTTCGAGAGATCCTGGTGCAGCCGCAGCGCCTCGGCGATCTGGTGGCCGATCGTCAGCACCGGATTGAGCGAGGTCATCGGCTCCTGAAAGATCATCGAAATGTCGTTGCCGCGGATGTCGCGCATTTCGTCTTCGTCGAGCTGTAGCAGGTCCCTCCCCTCCAGGGTGATCGTGCCGCCGACGATCTTTCCAGGAGGATTGGGAACGAGACGCATGATCGACAGAGCTGTCATCGACTTGCCGCAGCCCGACTCGCCGACGATTGCCAAGGTTTCGCTTCGCCGCAGCGAGAACGAGACGTCGTCCACGGCTTTGACGATGCCCGATCGGGTAAAGAGGTAGGTCTGCAAGCCTTTGACGTCGATCGCCGTACCAGCTTGTTCGGCCGCTTTCGTCAGCGCATAGGCGGGTGCCGCGGTGCGGTCGATCGTTGTCTCGTCATTCGCCATCCGAGGCATCCCGCTCTTGGTCGATTGATCTGAGGTGGCCTC
>DATNKF010000557.1:0-6823 GCA_035603555.1 Allostellaceae bacterium | reverse complement strand
GCCGAACACCAGCGCGAGCAAACCCGGGACCAGGACGACCATGGCCGCGGCATAGACGAAATGGTCGAAACCCCACCAGAACCAGGGCAGCTCCTTCCAATTGAGGAAGACCATGAAATCGGGCAGCAGCGGATTGCCGTAAACGCCGCGCGTACCGATCTGGCGCCTCAGGTACATGCCCATGCAGTAGCCGCCGAGGGCAAAGAAGGCGCCGTGCCCGAGGCTCAGAATTCCCGCATATCCCCAGATCAGATCGAGGCTCAGCGCGAGCAGCGCATAGCACAGGTACTTGCCCAGCAGCGGTACGAGGTAATCGGGGAGAGCGACGGGAGAGTCTGGCGCGACCCAGATGTTGAGGACTGGGACGACCAGCGTGAGCACCAGTGCGCAGGCGGCAAAGCTGGCCCAGAAACCCGGGCCCCATGCGCTCCCGGCTCCGAGGCCTGGGGCCACCGCCACGGCTATGCCTCCGCCTCCGCGATGCGCCCTTTGAGAGCAAAGAGACCGCGCGGGCGCCATTGGATGAACAAGATGATCGCCACCAGAATGACGATCTTGCCGAGGATTGCACCAGCCACCGGCTCGAGAAACTTGTTGACGATGCCGAGTGATAAAGCGCCGACAAGGGTCCCCATCAAATTGCCGACCCCGCCAAACACGACCACGAGAAAGCTGTCGACGATGTAAATCGTGCCGAGATTGGGACTGACATTGCCGACTTGGGTCAGCGCTACCCCGGCCATGCCGGCAATCCCGGAGCCCAAACCGAAGGTCAGGGCATCGACCCGCGCTGTGCGAATGCCCATCACGGAAGCCATTGGACGGTTCTGGGTAACTGCGCGCATATGCAGCCCGAAGGCCGTCCGATTGAGAACCAGCGCGAGCACCCCTAAGACGATGAAGCAGAAGATGATGATGTAGAGCCGGCTCCAGGTGACGGTGAACCCGCCGATCGGGTCGAACCCGCCGGTCATCCAGCTCGGGTTCGAGACCTCCTTGTTGGGCGACCCGAAGATAGAGCGGACCGCCTGCTGCAGGATCAGGCTGACGCCCCAGGTGGCGAGCAGAGTTTCAAGCGGCCGTCCGTAGAGGAAGCGGATCACGCTGCGCTCCAGCACGACGCCGACGCCCCCGGCGAACAGAAACGCCACCGGCACCGCGACGAGGAGATAGGCATCGATCCAGCCGGCAGGCAGGAAGCTGCGGAACAGCTGCTGACACACAAAAGCCGTGTAGGCGCCCAGCATGATCATCTCGCCATGCGCCATGTTGATGACACCCATCACGCCGAATGTGATGGCGAGGCCGATTGCGGCGAGCAGCAGCACGCTGCCAAGGCTTATGCCCTGGAATAGGTTGGCAGCCAAACCAACCAGCCAAAGCCGGTTACCAATCGAAGCTAGTGCCGCATCAGCGGCCTTTCGCAGCTCGGGGTCGGCACCCGGAGAGGTGTGAAACTCTTCGAGCAGGTTTTTGATCTGCGGGTCGGTCGTGGTACTGAGCGCTTGGATCGCGGCGAGCCGCTCTTGCTTGCTGCCCGAGACGAGCCGCGCGGCGGCGAGGCTTTGCTGCATCGCCGCGCGGATGTCCGAGTTCTGTTCCGCGGCGATCGCCTTTTCGAGCAACGCCGCTTCTTCGGCCGAAGGATGACGCAGCGCATCCTGGGCCGCAGCGAGCCGGTCGGCGGGATCGCTGCTGAACAGAGTCAGCGCGCCGAGTGCGACCTTGATCGCGCCGCGCAGGCGGTTGTTGACGATGATGCGGCCAAAGCCGGGCAGGTCGATGTCGGGGATGTCGGCACCGGTGACCGCGTCGCGGACCCTCGCCGTCCCGCCATCGGTTGCGGAAATGGCGATTCGGGCATCGGAGCCTTTGAGCAAGCGCTCGTCGGCCAGCGCCTGAAGGATCGGGATCGCGCGCGCGTCACCCAGCGTGCCGAGGGCGACGACCGCCCTTTGCTTCTCCGCGAAGCTGTCGCCGGCGAGACCTCCGACGAGGGCCGCGAAATCATCCGCCGATGCAGGCGCTGCTCCCGCGACCAGCAGCAGGATGAGCCCGGCAAAACCAACAAGGCGAGCGCTCGCCAAGCATAGTACCCTCACCCGCCTAGCTACGCTCGGCACCCTCTCCCACGGTGCGGGAGAGGGGCTTTGAGATCGCGGTTTGGAGTCCCTCTCCTGCACCGCGGGAGAGGGGGGACACAGCCCGCAGGGCTGGGTGGGTGAGGGCCGCACCTCTCCCCCGCTCAATCCTTAAATTTCGCTTCCGTGCAATTGCCGCACACCCAGGGATAAGTCCAATCGGCAATCTTGCCCTTGTCCTCGGGGAGATACGGGCTCCAGGCATCCGCCTTGATCGCTTCCTTGGTCTGCCAGACGACATCGAACTGTCCATCCGGCCGGATCTCGCCGATCATCACCGGCTTGGAGAGGTGATGATTGGTATTCATCACCTCCACGAACCCGCTCGGGGCTTTCACCTTTTGGCCATACATCGCCTGCCGCACCGCATCGACATCGGTGGTGCCGGCTTGTCTGACCGCTTGCGTCCACATCTTAAAGCCGATGTAGTGAGCCTCCATCGGATCGTTGGTGACGCGCTTCGGGTTCTTGATAAAGTCGTGCCACTGCTTGATGAAAGCATCGTTCGTCGGGTTCTTTACCGATTCGAAATAGTTCCAAGCCGCCAAGTGACCGACGAGGTTCTTTGTATCAATGCCGGCCAACTCTTCCTCGCCGACGGAAAAGGCCACGACTGGAATGTCCGAGGCCTTGATACCGGCATTGGCCAATTCTTTATAGAACGGAACGTTGGCGTCCCCGTTGATCGTCGAGACCACCGCCGTCTTTTTGCCGGCTGAGGCAAAGCTCTTGATGGCGGCGACCTCGGTCTGCCAGTCGGAATGCCCGAACGGAGTGTAATTGATCTTGATGTCGTCAGCCGCCACCCCTTTCGACTTCAGAAAGGCCTCCAGGATCTTGTTGGTGGTGCGCGGGTAGACGTAATCGGTGCCCTCGAGCACCCAACGCTTGGCCGCGCCTCCTTCATCGCCCATCAGGTATTCGACCGCCGGGATCGCCTGCTGGTTGGGTGCCGCTCCGGTATAGAAGACGTTTCGGGAACTCTCCTCGCCCTCGTATTGGACCGGGTAGAAGAGGAGGCCATTCAGTTCCTCGAAGACCGGCAGCACCGATTTGCGCGACACCGAGGTCCAGCAGCCGAACACGGCAGCGACCTTGTCTTTCGACAGCAGATCGCGCGCCTTCTCGGCGAAGAGCGGCCAGTTCGATGCCGGGTCGACCACAACCGCTTCAACCTTCTTGCCGAGCAACCCGCCCTTCTTGTTGATGTCGTCCACCATCATCAGGATGGTGTCCTTGAGTGTCGACTCGCTGATCGCCATCGTCCCGGACAGCGAATGCAAGACGCCGATCTTGATCGTCCCCTGGGTCTGGGCGCCGGCGGGACCTGCCGCCCCTGCGATGACCGCCGCGGCGAATGCCGCCTGCCACATCTTGTTCAACACCCCGATGTCTCCCCTCTTGATGTGCGTTGACCGGCCCAGCAGCCGGTACGGGCGTCGGAGCAAGATCGAGGCCAAGCACGTGCAAGCGTCGGCTCGGTTTGGGATTGCGGAACGCAAAGAAAGTCTGCCTAAATCCTAGGCAAATAGTTGGCGCCGGTATCGCCAAGCGCTTTCGCCGCGGCCGCGTCACGCAGGAATGGTGCCCGTCACCACTGCGGAATCTCAGCCCGAGTGTGACCCAGATCACAGTTCTCGGCGCGATCATGTCTGATCCTAGATCGCCTATCGGGGCGCCACCGCTCCGTGCCGCGAGGAGGAGGAAGGGATGGTCGAGACAGTCCACTGGCGCCGTTGGATCACCAAATATCACACCCGGCAATTCGCGCGACCCCAGGCTCAAGGCGGCGATTTCAGCGTGATCCTGATGCTCTCGTTGTCGGGGCTCGCTCTCTCCTTGTTCGCCATCCGACAAGGATGGCTTGGCGATGGCCTAATTTTTCTGCTCCAGTAAGGCTCCTGTGCCGGCCCCGCCAGAATCTCGGAAGACGGTGGGCCCATCATCAACGGCGGTCACGGCTTGAAGCGCGTCATGCCCTGTAGCGGCGGAAGTGCGGTCGTCCTATCCTTCAGCGGATCGAACCGCGGAGAACACGATGACCGACAGCGATGCCGTGCTCGCCACCAATCTCGAATTCTACCGCGCGTTCGCGACGCGGGATGTTACCGCGATGGATGCGCTGTGGGCCCGGCACGCTCCGGTCGCATGCCTTCATCCAGGGTGGACCGCGCTGAACGATCGCGACGCGATCATGCAGAGCTGGGAGGGGATCCTGTCGAACCCGGCCGCGCCGCGCATCGCCTGCTTTGATGAGCAGGTGTTTCTCTACGGCGATGTGGCACTGGTGCTCTGCGAGGAGGAGTTGGAGGGCGGTACGCTCGCCGCGAGCAACTTGTTCGTCCGCGAAGGCAACGAGTGGCGCATCGCCCATCATCACGCCGGCCAGATCGTCCGCCGGCGCTCGGAGGGAAGACGACCTTCGCGGCTCAATTGAATTGAAGCAGCGCGATCAGGGTCGCCGCTCGCGGTCGTAGGCAGCCCGCACCTCGTGAAGGCGCTCAGCGGTTTCGGCATCGAGCCTGCCGTCCCAACGCGCAGGGCGAAACCGGCGCTGAAAGGCGGCAACAACCACGGCCTCGTTGGCGGGACCGACGCAATAGCCAATGGCCGCGAGATCGGCCAAGGCGGCGGCGCGCTCGACAACCCCGACGCCTCTGCCGCGGCTGCGGGCAAGACCGGGCGCCGGCTGCGGCCAGATCCCGATGCCGGCGCGAGCAAGGCGGGGCCAGTCAAAAAGTTCGCCGGGATCGCTCTTGCGGTCGGGCGCGATATCCGAGTGACCGACGATGCGGTGCGGCGGGATCAGGTTGCGGCTTAGGATGTCGCGGCACAGCCCTTCCAATGCCGACATCTGTTCTGCGGGAAACGGGCGGTAACCCCATTGGTGGCCGGGATTGACGATCTCGACCGCGAGCGAGACGGCATTGAGGTCGCTCTCTCGTTCCCAACAGGAGCGCCCGGCGTGAAACGCCCGCCGCGTCTCCGGAACGAGCCGCCAGATAATGCCGCTCTCTTCGACGACATAATGAGCGCTAACCCGCGCCGTCGGATCGCAGAGCCGGTCGAGCGCCGCCGCGGCGGTCGCCATGCCGGTATAATGCAACACCAGCATGTCGATCCGCGAAGGGGTGCCGCGGCCGTCCTGGTTCGGCGAAGCCCGATCGCGGAACGCCGGCAAGATCACCGGGAGACGGCCAGAGGAGCTCCGCCTCTCGCTAGCCGATCATAGGCGGCGTTGATCCGCGCGATCCGCGATGTCGCTAGCGCAATGCATTCCGGTGGGAGGCCCTGCGCGATGACGAGATCGGGATGGCTCTCACGCACCAGCCGGTGGTAAGCGTCGCGAATGGCCGCGAGCGCCGCACCGGGCTCGACCCCGAGGATCGCATAGGGGTCCTCTGACCCGTCGGGTTCGACGCCGACATGGTGTGCCCGGATGCGGGCATAATCGCCCGCGTCGAACCCGAAATGCCGAGCGACCTCGCGCAGATAGTCATCCTCGGCCGAGCAAACCCGGCCGTCGGCGAGCGCTATATGGAACAGGCCGCCGAGGAGATCCTCGAGTACGGCGCGATCGCTGGCGAACAGACGCCGGACCTGCCGGGCGTAGCTGTCGAAGCCGGCGGTGCTCTTACGGGCCAGATCGAAGACGAGCCGAACATGCTCTTCTTCGCCAGCGGGAACCTGGAACACTTCGCGAAAGGCGGCAACTTCGTCGCGGGTGACGGCACCATCGGCCCTTGCCATCTTGGCGCCGAGCGCGATCACCGCAATCGTAAAGGCGATCCGCTGCCGCGGGTCGACATTCTGGCCCTCGCCGTCGCCCCACGGGTACCAACTCGCGACATGACGCGCCGCTCGTTCGAGCAACGCGCCGAGCGGGCCGCCAAAGGGCAGCTCGCGAGCGCCGGCAAGAATACGGCTGACAAAGCTCATCTGCTTCGAGGCATTCGGTGCGGACCGGTCAAACGGCTGGCGAAGAGATCGGTTCCTTGGCGCTTGAGCGTTTGTGATTATACTATTACTAGTCAACGGAAATAGCAATTCTGTCTGAGGGAGGGTTTGGGAGATGTCGCACGTCGAGTCTCGGCTGCCGCTCCGCAGCCCCATGTCGGCTAGCTTCAGCTGGCGGCGGGCTCATCTGCACGGTGAAAGTATCACTGGGGGCGTGCGGCTACCCAGGTAGCATTCACGATTTTCGTCCTCACCGAGACGCAGTGTGTGCCGACTGGGTCGCCGCTTGCCTCGGTGCGCTGCCGCAAAGGGTGGCTCGGCCTCCTCTGAGCAGCTATAATGATGCTGTGGCATCCAAGATGCCCGCCTATCACCGGTACGCTCGGAAAGGGCGAAGGGGTGAGATCGGATCTTGACCCGGCTGACGAATCCCTCCGCTATGCGGGGGAGCCGATCCCCGGGACTCCCGCGAGAATTTATCTCGTAGGCACGATGCGCGCCGTCGCCCCTGGCGGCGCCGATATCTTACCGCGAGGGCGAAAGACACGCGGGCTCTTGGCGTGCCTGTGCCTTGCGCAAGGCGATCGCGTATCCCGAAGCCGTCTCGTCGGGCTGTTTTGGGACCGCTCGCCGGACCCGCAGGCGCGAATGAGCTTGCGCCAATCACTCACGGAGCTCAACGGCATTGTCAACCGCCACGTTCCCGGCCTCGTCGAGATCGGCCG
>DATNKF010000556.1:0-2663 GCA_035603555.1 Allostellaceae bacterium | reverse complement strand
GGAACCCCAATGGCCCTTGACCCAGCTAAATCACCGCCTCCGAGCAAAGCGCGGGCCGGACGCACGGCCCCATCACACGTTTGATGAGCCCGTACGACTTGGGCGAGATCCTGAAGCCATTCGTGTTTCTCGACCTTTTCGACCATGAGGGGGCGCCCTTCGACGGGGGCCTGCATCCCCACTCGGGGATCGCCACCGTGAGCTACGTCGTGGAAGGCGCGGTCAGCTATATCGACCCGGACAACGTCAAGGGCACACTGCCAGCCGGCGGCGTCGAATGGATGCAGGCTGGGCGCGGCATGTGGCATGGCGGCGGACTCGACAAAGCAGGCCGGACGCGCGGCTTCCAACTCTGGATCGCCTTGCCGCCGCAACTCGAATTGGGCCCGAGCGTAAGTATCTACCAGGCCCCTGAAGATGTGCAGGAAGACGGTCCGGCGCGCGTCCTCCTCGGCAGCTACGGGTCCGCAGCGAGCGCCATTCAGTCCCCCTCGCCGATCAACTATCTCGCGGTACGCTTGAAGGCAGGCGAGCGCTGGCGTTACGAGCCCGCGGCGGGCCACACCATCCTCTGGGTCGCCATCGCATCAGGCGTCTTGTCGGCGCCTGACGAACTGCGGCATGGGGACCTCGCGGCTTTCGAGCCGTCGAGCGAAAGGGTCGAATTTGAAGCGCTGAGCGATACCGAGTTCGTACTCGGCTCGGCCGCTCCGCACGAGCACGATCTCGTCCCCGGCTACTACTCGGTCCACACGTCGCCGGACGCGCTTCGCGATGGCGAGGCGCACGTATCGGCAATCCGGTCGCGCCTCGTTCAAGAAGGCCGTCTGTAAGGTCTGCTCACCACCCCATGACGGGTTCGGATCAGGGCATCTATCCACTGCAGCACCACTCGTACTAGGATCTGCCGTGGCGCGCGGGGCGAGCCGTGCCGCGAACCTGAGGTGGGAGAAGACGTAATGGCGAAGAAGAAGATCGCGATCGTCGGCGCCGGGGCGGTTGGCGCTTATGCCGGAGCGCATATGGTGCAGGCCGGCGAGGATGTGACTTATATCGATCCGTGGCCGGAGAATGTCGAGGCCATCCGCGGGGACGGGCTGCGGGTCACCCATATCCGCGATGTCGAACCATTCACGGTCAAGCCGCGGGCACTCCATCTGACCGAGGCGCAGCAGCTTGCCAAAGAGGCGCCAATCGACATCGCCTTTGTCTGCATGAAGTCCTACGACACCGCCTGGGCGACCGCGATGATCAAGCAATACCTAGCACCCAGCGGCTACGTCGTGTCGTTGCAGAATTGTATGAACGAGGAGACCATCGCCGGCATCGTCGGCTGGGGCAAGACCTTGGGCTCGATCGCGAGCTCGATCACCGTCGAGCTGCATGCGCCGGGCCAGGTGCGCCGGGCCGCCGGCAAATCGGGCTCGCGCCACACCGTCTTCCGCGTTGGCGAGGTCCACGGCCGGGTCACCGACCGCGCCAAAGAAGTATGTGCGCTCGTCGCTAACGCCGACAGCGCAATGGTGACCGAGAATTTGTGGGGCGAGCGCTGGTCGAAGCTCGTGACCAACGTGATGGGCAACGGGCTGTCGGCCTGCACCGGGATGATCAGCCGCGACATGATCAAGAACGACGCAATCCGCCATTTCTCGACCCGGCTCGGCAGCGAGGCGATCCGCGTCGGCCAGGCGCTGGGCTATGTGTTCGACGAAGTGAGCCATATGGATCCGGAGACGATCGCCCGCGCCGGCGAAGGCGACGCGGCGGCAACCCGGGAAATCGACGAGCACCGTCTTGCCGAAACCAACCGCCCCGGCGGCGGCGAGCATCGCCCCTCGATGGGCCAGGACATGGTCAAGGGGCGCCGCACCGAGATCCAGTTCCTGAACGGCTTTGTCGCTCGGAAGGGGGACGAGATCGGCATCGAAACCCCGACCAACAAGATCCTGACCGACATCGTCACCCGGGTCGAACGCGGCGAACTGAAGCCCGATCCCAAGCACATCGCCGATCTGCGGCTCAACTGAGGTCCAGTCGGTAGGGCCCCTCACCCCAGCCCTCTCCCCGCAAGCGGGGCGAGCGAGAACGCGGGAAACCCCCTCGCCCCGCTTGCGGGGAGATGGAGGGACCCGCGCAGCGGGAGGGTAGGGGCCATCGCGGGGAGATAACCCATGCTTGCCCTGGTCAACACACCTAGCGGCACCGCGCCGGTCGAGATCCGGGAGGTGCCCGAGCCTCGGCCGGCAGCCAACGAGGCGCTGGTCGAGGTGCGCGCCTTCTCGCTGAACCGTGGCGAATTGCGCCTGATGCAGACCCGGCCCGAGGGTTGGCGGCCCGGACAGGACATCGGCGGGGTGGTGCTGCAGCAGGCGGCTGACGGCAGCGGCCCCAAGGCCGGTACCCGCGTCGTCGCATTGACCGACGGCGCCGGCTGGGCACAGCGGGTCGCCGTGCCGGCCCACCGCATGGCGGCATTGCCCGACAACGTCCGGTTCGAGGAAGCTGCGGCCTTGCCGGTCGCCGGCCTGACGGCATTGCGCACATTGCGTCACGGGGCACCGCTGCTCGGCAAACGCGTGCTGATCACCGGTGCGGCCGGCGGCGTTGGTCACATGGCGGTCCAGATCGCCGCTCGATCGGGCGCTCATGTCACCGCAATTGTC
>DATNKF010000555.1:0-2292 GCA_035603555.1 Allostellaceae bacterium | reverse complement strand
CCCAACGCTGAGATGGTCGCTTGTCTGTCACCCTTTCCCACGGCCAGGGCTCTGCGCTGGTGAAACGGGCGGATTCACCATAAGCTGCGTCGTTCAACTTCTGGAGGAACGGATGAAACGCCTGTTGTTGCTTTCCTTGCTGCTGGCGACCGCAGCGTGCGTCGAGTCGCCACCACCACCAGTTGCTGGCGCACCGCCACCACCACCAGCACCGCCGCAGCCGTCCTCGTACCTCGTCTTCTTCGATTGGAACAGTGCCGCCCTGGGTCCGGGCGCAAGCGAGGTCGTCCAGTTGGCGGCCAATGCGTATCGGGCGGGAGCCCCGGTCACCGTCCAAGTTACCGGTTACACCGACACCTCGGGCTCCTATCGTTACAACGAGCGGCTGTCCGTGCGGCGGGCCCGTGCCGTAGCCGCGACGCTCGCGCAGGACGGCGTGCCGTCCGGCGCTATGGTGGTGACGGGGCGCGGTGAAAACGACCTTCGCGTACCAACGCCAGACGGCGTGCGCGAGCCCCAAAACCGGCGCGTGGAGATTGTCGAGGGGGGTCCACCACCGATGTCGATGCGGTAGCTTTGGGGGAAACGAATAAGGGCGCCGGCGGCGCCCTTATTCGCTTTCCGGGGAGCTAGTCCGGTCCACGGCTTTCTAGACTGCCTCGTAAGCTAGGCGATGGATATTTTCGAGATTTTGCCCTTCGATGCGGATCAACCGCGTTGACCCGCTTCGGCTCGGCGAGTGGAGGTCGCCTTCGTGGTAGATTTGGGCCATTCCGGGCGAGAGGGAATATTTCCTGACCAGTCGCACCTTGCCCGGTTTGTCTTCGGCGGCGGGCTCGACCAATGCCCACTCGCTCATCACGGTCTCGCCCCGCGCCTGGCCGTAAATCGCCCAACTCGGACCGTGATCGTGCGGCTTGCTCTCTCTGGCGCCGTGATTGACATGCCCGAGAATGCAGAAGCCGAGTTCCGGATCCTCATAGAGGATCTTCCGTTCGGGTACCTCGTCACCGAGATGAGCGGCGACGAACGCCTCATCCTTTAGAACATCCTCGACGAGCGCACAGACCTTCTTGCGGCCTTCGGCCCCAGGATCATCCGACAATATGCGGTGACACGCGGCGGAAAACTGTTCGAGACTGTACCCCATCGACCAACCCCTCAGTCGCATAAAGCTGAACCGGCGCAGCCTATCCTCACAGAAATCTGCATACAAGATTGACAAGGTGCGATTGCGCCGAATGGGGAGTGCGGGAACGCCGATGGAACAAAGCTCGATGGACCACAAGTTTGATGCGCCCACGCGACCCGGAGCGGCCGAACCCGAGCGCGCCAGCCAGCGCATCGCGCGGCTCGTATTCGCGGCGATGCTGGTCTTGCTCGGGTTGTGGATATTGCACCGCTACCTTGCTGCGCTCGGCTGGGCCGCGGTATTGGCTATCGCCCTTTGGCCATTGTACCGGCGCCTTGTTCGAGCGCTTCGAGGGCGCGGGCAGCGGGTTTTGGCGCCGCTCATCCTCACCCTCTCGATCGGGCTCGTCTTCGTCGTCCCGTTCGTCTATGCGGCAGTGGAGGCGGCGCGCGAAGCGCACATCTTGGCTCAATATCTTGTCGATGCGCAGCGCACCGGAATCCCGGCGCCGGGGTGGATATCGGAGCTTCCCGGCATCGGCTACCCGCTCGAGGAGTGGTGGCGCACCAATTTGAGCGACCCCAAGGCCGCCGAACAGCTGTTGGGGCGCATCTACGCGCGGGTTCCCGCTGAATCTGCTCGGGACGTTGCCAGCCAAATCATCCACCGGCTGATCCTCTTCGGGTTCACCCTGCTGACCCTGTTTTTCCTGCTTCGCGACGGTACCGCCTTGAGCCGTCAGCTCATTGAGCTGAGCGATCGCGTGCTCGGCGCCCAAGGCGAGCGGATCGGACGACATATGGTCCAAGCGGTGCTCGGAACCGTGAACGGGTTGGTGTTTGTCGGGCTAGGTGAGGGTGTGGTGTTGGGGATCGCCTATATCTTGGCCGGGCTGCCGCATCCCGTGTCCTGGGCAGTATTGACCGGGATACTTGCGGTGATCCCGTTCGGCGCCCCGGTCGTCTTCGGTGCGGCGGCTTTGTATTTAGCGGCGGCGGGCAGCACCGCTGCTGGCGTCGCCGTCCTAGGCACCGGGCTCGTGGTCGTCTTCGTAGCGGATCATTTTATCCGGCCGATTCTCATCGGCGGGGCGATACGTCTGCCGTTTTTGTGGGTGCTGCTCGGTATCCTCGGCGGGTTGGAAACCTTCGGGATTCTGG
>DATNKF010000554.1:0-4271 GCA_035603555.1 Allostellaceae bacterium | reverse complement strand
GTGGCGAACCAGATCATTGTCGCGCTGACGATCGAAGCGGTCGGCGAGGCGCTGTTGTTCGCCTCGCGCGCCGGGGCCGACCCCGCCAAGGTCAGGGAGGCGCTGATGGGCGGGTTTGCCTCCTCGCGCATCCTCGAGATTCATGGCGAGCGGATGATCAAACGCACCTTCGATCCCGGCTTCCGCATCGAGTTGCACCAGAAGGATCTGAACCTCGCCCTGCAGGGAGCGCGCGCCCTCAGTCTCTCCTTGCCCAATACGGCGACCACCCAGGAGCTGTTCAACGCCGCCGCCGCCCTCGGCGGCAAGGGCTGGGACCATTCGGGGCTGGTGCGCGTGCTCGAACACCTCGCCGGTCACCCGGTCGCCCAAGGTTAGGGGTGCCCTCACCCTCCCAGCCCGCCGGCTAGGTCCCTCCCTCTCCCGCAGAGCGGGAGAGGGAGCCGAGCGCCAGCGAGGCGGGTGAGGGTAACCCCTCTCGGGTCAAATAAAGTCGTCGTCGGGTTCTTCGTCGCCCTCACACTCGACGGGTTCGGGCTCGTGGTCGGCATCGAGGATCATTCCGGGGAAAGCACAATTATTGCAATTATCACACCACCACCCGGGTCCGAACACCGGCTCGACGCAATGTGGGCATCGGCTCGATGGAGGCTCGCCTTCGAGAGCGGCCTCGAACCGCGGTATCGAGCAGCTAAGAGAAGAGAACGCGTACATATGAACCCATTAATAATGATTTAACCTTAATTTTGACTGTACCACCACGGGCGTCGAAAAGGGGTCGGCGCGAGCGTCAGAGTGTTCGAAAATTTTCGTCAGTTATGTGTCAAATTCGAGAGAATTGCTAAAAAGGTGAAAAACGGCCGCTCTTGTGAGTGAAGAGGTTGCGGGCGCGGCAACGGCGCTTAACCGCTGCCGAGGACCCGATCGAGGGTTCGGATCGCATTGTCGGGCCCGGGCTGGGTCTCCGCATGGGCCGCCGCGAGATAGTCATATAACCGCGCGATGGCGGCGTACATGTCGTGCGAGGGCGGGTTCTGTTCGAGAAACACCGAGATCTCCTCCATCTCGGCAACCCAGCGATAGGCCTTGTCGTACATTCCCGGGATGTTGCTCCGCATCCGCGCGAGCATTTGCGGCTGGCTGTCCGACAACTCGGCAATCAGCGCCTCGGCGCAGCCGAAGCGCGCCGCACCGAGCAGCATCGCCGCGGCGATCGCGGTGGTGCCCTTGGTGATCCCGGCGTAGGACATCTTGACTGCGGAGGCGGCGCCCACCGGACCGTCGATCGCGCGCAGGTCGATCCCCCAATCGCGCAACGGCAGGGCCTCGCGGACGTGCTCGCCCGATGCGTAGATCGACGGCCCCTTATATCCTTGCCGCGGCGGCCCACCGATGATCCCGGCATCGACAAAATGGGCGCCGGTCGGCGCAATGGCCTCGCCGATGCTGATCGCGGTCTGCGGGCTGACCGCATTGCAATCGATGTAGACCGGCTTGCGGTCGAGTGCAGTGAGGGTCGGCGCTAGGCGGCGGGCGAGCGGCTCGGCCTCGCCGGGCGGCAGGATCGACAGGAAGAAGTCGGTCCCGGAAAGCAGCTCGCGTTCGTTCGCCGTTGCAACCATGCCGGCCGCCTTGGCGCGCTCGGCACTCGCCGGACTCCTCCCGGTCAGCAGGGTACGGACCTCCGCCCCGCTCTCATGCAACCGCCGGCCGACGCCGGCCCCCATCATGCCTTGAGCGATTACCCCGATGACGGCCATGCCCTACCTCCAAGGAAAATGCTTGGCCTTAGGGTATCGGCCGATGGCGATCGTGGGAAGGCCCCTCACCCCAACCCTCTCCCCGCAAGCGGGGCGAAGGAGCAGGCCGGAGATACCCTCGTCCTTACGCCGCTCCCTTGTGCCGCTCAGTCAGCGCTTGCTGCAACGCCGGCTGCCCGGCGCGATGGCAGAAATCGCCAAACCCCTCGTCGTCGAGGCGAGTGGACGCATAGAGCGCGAAGAGCGGGTCCAGCACTTCGGCGATCTCGCGGAGCGCCACCTTGTCGACGAGCGCGGTGTTGAGCCGGGTGCCGGCAAAATCGCCGCCGACGAACAGGCTGAAATACCCGGGCATGCGGCCGACGATGCCGATGTCGCCGGTATAGGGCCGAGCACAGCCGTTAGGGCATCCGGTGATGCGGATGCTGAGGCGCTCGCGCTCGAGGCCGTAATTGCGCAGCCGGGCCTCGATCGCGGCGACGATGTCGTCGCGCACCCGCTCGGCCTCGGTCAGCGCCAGTCCACAGGTCGGCAATGCCGGGCAGGCGAGCGCCCAGCGTTCCGCGGGGGCCAAATCCTCGGCCAGGCGCACGCCATGATCGCGCAACAGGTATTCAATCGCGTCGCGATCCTCCGGCCGGATCTGGCTCACGATGATGTCCTGGCTCGGCATCAGGATCGGGTCGCAACCGAAGCGCTCGATGATCTCCCGTAATGCCGTACGAATGCGTGATTGCGGGGTGTCGGCAATGCGCCCGCTCGACACCGGAATGCCGAGGTAGAGCTTCCCGTCGCCTTGCTCATGCCAACCCAGATGGTCGGGAACCGCGAATGCCGGCATCGCGCGGCAGGGCTCGAGCGGCTTGCCGAGATATTCGGTGAGGCGCTCGCGCGCCCAGTCCTCGCCGTTCTCGGCGATCACGTATTTGAGGCGGGCATGGCGGCGGTTGCCGCGGTCGCCGTGGTCACGGTGCAGGCGGACGACCGCAGCGGCGGCTGCGAGCAGGTCATCGGGTTCGATAAAGGCGACCGGGGTGGCGAGCCGCGGATAGGTCTTCGGGTTGTTGTGGGTCATCCCGTGACCGCCGCCCAACAGGAAATTATAACCGAGCAGGCGATCGCCCTCGAACAACGCCACGATCGCGAGGTCGTTGGTCAAGACGTCAATCGTGTTGTCCTCGGGAATGGCGAGACCCATCTTGAATTTGCGCGGCAGATAGCGTTCGCCGTAGAGCGGGTCCGGCTTCTCCGCGGCACTCTCGTCCTCGCGCCAGGGTGCGCCCTCGACCCAGATCTCGTGATAGGCGCGGGTCTGCGGCAGCAGATATGTCGACAGCCGGCGCGCATCGGCTTCGAGACGGCGATGGACGGCATCGCGGATTGGCGCCGGCACGGTCGTCACATTGCGGACGACATCGCCGCAGGCGGCGAGGGTCGTCAACATTGCCCCATTGACCTCGGCGATCGCCGATCTGAGACCGGCTTTGACGACACCGTGGAACTGGATTCCTTCGCGGGTCGTGATCCGCAGCGAGCCGTTGGCATGGCGGTCCGCGATCGCGTCGAGCGCCAAGTACTGATCGGCGGTGAGCCGACCGCCGGGAATGCGGGCGCGTACCATGAACTGCCAGATCTTGTCCTCGCCGCGCTGCTTGAGTTCGGTGGCGCTATCTCGGTCGTAGCCCTGATAAACGCCGTGGAATTTGAGGAGCGCGTAGCCTTCCTTGTCGAACGGCGTGGCGGTGTCGGCGAGGTCGCGGGCGATGTGACCACGCAACTGGCGGCTCTGCTGCTTGATCGCCTCGGGTTTTGAAATCGCATCGATCTGAACCATATCGCGCCTTTCGGAGGCCAGCGGCAGAATGCCGGCTCGATGATGTGGTTCAGATAATAACAGCGACTCCTCTATGTCAAATGGCGTTGATAAACATATTTTCAGCGCTAAATAGATTTTAGTGCTCTCTCGATGTCGTCGAGCAGATCGGCTTCCGCTTCCAGTCCGGCGGAAAAGCGCACCAAAGAGTCGCCGATCCCGAGTTCGGCTCGCTGCTCGGGCTTGAGACGCGAGTGGGTTGTAGTCGCCGGGTGGGTAACGAGGCTCTTCGAGTCGCCGAGATTGTTCGAGATGTCGACGAGCCGCAGCGCATCGAGAAAGCGGAAGCAAGCTTCCTTGTCGCCGGCCACATCAAAGCAGACGAGGCCGCCGCCTTGTTTCATCTGCCGGCGCGCCAATTCGTATTGCGGATGGCTCGGCAGCCCCGGGTAGAGCACCCGGGTGATCTTTGGGTGTGTCTCCAGGTAGCTCGCGATCGCCGCGGCGGTGCGGCATTGCCGCTCGACGCGCAGCTCCAGCGTCTCGAGCCCTTTCAACAGCAGCCAGGCGTTGAACGGGCTGAGCGAGGGTCCGGTGTGCCGGTAGAAGAGACCGAGATCGTCCTTGACGAATTTCTCCGACGCGAGGATGGCGCCGCCGAGACAGCGCCCCTGGCCGTCGATGTGCTTGGTCGCCGA
>DATNKF010000553.1:0-2509 GCA_035603555.1 Allostellaceae bacterium | reverse complement strand
CGAGCGCGAGACGCCGATGCTGTGCCATGCGCGAGCCACCGCGCGGCGGCTCGAAGTGCCGATCTTTCCGGCGCTCGATCTGCTCGAGCTGTTTGCCTTTGTTCGTCCGGCAAGATTCTGCGTGCCGACGCCACGCGGCCTCGCAGCGGCGCTCGGCTTGGATCTGCCGCGCCGACCTGCGGAAGCGTGCGTGACCCTCGCCACCGCGGCGCGAGCCCTGCTCCAAGAACTCGGCGGGGACAGCGATGCTGAAACTCGCGCGGTAGCGCAGGCGATGGATCGCGGCGGTTGGCTGTGGGCGCCTGCCGTTATCACCGCGTTGCCGCTTGGCGACCCGGATGCGGTGGGACGGGCGGCGGGGTTGCGTGTGTGGACGCGGCTCGCGGAATGGACCGAGCCGGCCCCCGGGCCGGCCCCCGGCAACGCGGCGGTGCAGCCCGAAGAGGCGCGCTCGCGTCTCGCCGAGCTGCTCGGCGCTGGCGCCGAGCCGCGTCCGCAGCAAGCCGATTATGCCGCAGCGGTCGCTGCCGCTTTTGCCCCGCGTGACCAGCCCGACCATCCGCGAGCGGTCCTCGCCGAAGCGGGGACGGGGGTCGGCAAGACACTCGGCTATATCGCGTCGGCGAGCCTGTGGGCCGAAAAGAACCGCGGATCGGTGTGGATCTCGACCTATACCCGCAACCTCCAGACCCAGATCGCTGCCGAGCTCGACCGCCTCTACCCCGATCCCGAGCTGAAACGGCGCCGTGTCGTCGTCCGCAAGGGACGCGAAAATTTCCTCTGTCTGTTGAATTACGAAGAGGCGGTTGGCGCGGCACTGATGCGGCCGGGGAAATCCGTGGCGCAGCTCGGGCTGATCGCCCGCTGGATCGCTGCGAGCGAAGCCGGAGATGTGGTGGCTGGGGACTTCCCGGGCTGGCTCGCCGAGCTTATGGGCGGCGGGCGCGTCAACTGGCTCGCCGACCGTCGCGGCGAATGCGTGCACTCGTCCTGTCCCCATTTCCGCCGTTGCTTTGTCGAGAAGAACATCCGCACGGCTCGGCAGGCGCGCATTATCGTTGCCAACCATGCCCTCGTCATGGCGCAAGCGGCTCTCGGCGGGCTCGATGACGCGACCGTCCCGACCCGTTACGTCTTCGACGAGGGCCATCACCTGCTCGCGGCGGCCGACGGCGCCTTCGCCGTTCGCCTGTCCGGCCGCGAAGGACGCGAGCTTCGCCGCTGGATCGTCGGTGCCGAGGGCGCCCGAAGTTCTCGCGCGCGGGGTCTGCGGCGCCGCATCGGCGATCTCGTCGAAGGGGATGACGACGGCGCCAAAGCGCTGCTCGACGTTCTTGGCGCTGCCCGAATTCTCCCCGGCGACGACTGGGCGCAGCGCGTCGCCGAAGGGCGCGGTCACCAAGCCTTCGAAAGCTTTCTCGTGCTGGTCCGGCAGCAGGTGTTAGCGCGGGCCGTGCTCGCCGACAACGGTTATGGCCTGGAGGCCGAGGCGCGACCGCCGATCGAGGGGCTGACGGAAGCCGCACTGCTGCTCGCCGATACGCTGGAACGCCTAGCGGCGGCATTGAAGCGGCTTTCCGGCGTATTACGGACCCGCCTTGAGGATCCCGACAATCCGCCGGAACCCGGCCTGCGCCAGCGGCTCGATGCAACGATCCGCGGGCTCGACCGGCGTGGTGAGCTGCAAGTTGCCGCCTGGAGCCGGCTGTTGCGCGACCTTGGCGCACCGCCCCGGGAGGAAACCGTCGAGTGGCTCGCGCTCGACCGGATCGATGGGTCGGAGTTCGATCTCGGGGTCAACCGCAACTGGGTGGATCCCGGCGTTCCGTTCGCCGCGCTGGTGGCCCAGCCGGCGCATGGGTTGGTGGTGACCTCGGCGACCTTGACCGATGGCGCCGCGGATCCCGAGCAGGCCTGGCGCGGCGCCGAAGCGATTACCGGTCTGCGCCATCTGCCGGGGAGCCCGGCCGCCGCCCGCATCGCCTCGCCCTTCGACTATCCCGCGCAGACCAGAGTATTCGTCATCACCGACATTCCGCGCGACGACATCGGGCAGGTCGCGGCGGCCTATGCGGCATTGTTTGTCGCGGCCCGCGGCGGCGCGCTCGGCCTGTTCACTGCGATCACCCGGCTCCGCGCCGTGCACCAGCGCATCGCCCCGGCTCTCGAATCGCGCGGCGTCTCACTACTCGCTCAGCACGTCGATGCGATGTCGACCGCGACCCTGGTCGACATCTTTCGCGCCGACGAGGATTCCTGCCTCCTCGGCACAGACGCCGTGCGCGACGGCGTCGACATTCCGGGCCGCTCGTTGCGCCTTCTGGTCTTTGATCGCGTACCCTGGCCACGCCCCGACATATTGCACCGAGCCCGCAAACCGGTCTTCGGCGGGCCGCAATATGGCGAGCGGATCGCCCGGCTGCGGCTACGGCAGGCTTACGGCCGGCTCATCCGCCGCGCCGACGATCGCGGCGTCTTCGTCATGCTCGACCGCGCCCTGCCGTCGCGC
>DATNKF010000552.1:0-6126 GCA_035603555.1 Allostellaceae bacterium | reverse complement strand
CGTGCCGCGAGCTGACCGAGGAAATCTATGAGGGCTTGGATCCGAGCGCTGAGACCCGCACCGCCGCAGCGCTTGGCCTCGGCGACACGATATTGCTGTGGGAGACGCCGGGCCGCCTTGCCGGCTTCGCGATCTGCCATTGGGGGCCGGCGAGCGAGGCCGGCGCTGGCTGCTGCTTTGTCAAGTTCGGCGCCGTGCGGCCCGGGCCGGGCGCGGAACAGCGCTTCGCCGGACTGCTCGACGCCTGCAGCGCGCTCGCCGTGGCGGCAGGGATGCCAAAGGTGCTGGCCGGGGTCAACCTGGCCCGCGAGGAGGCGTACCGCCAGATGGCGGCACGCGGGTTTCACACCGAAATCTCAGGTGTGACTATGCACCGGCCCAGTGAGCCAGGATACAGCCGGCCGGGGGTCTATGTTCTCGACGACTGGGGGTAGGTGACTGCAACCGCGCGTCAGTGGGTGACGAGACGGCGTTCGATAGCGGCCGCCTTGATCGCCTTTTGCAGCTTTTCGAAGGCACGCACCTCGATCTGGCGCACCCGTTCGCGCGAGATGCCATACTGCTGCGACAGATCCTCGAGGGTGGTCGGGTTGTCGCGCAAACGCCGCTCGGTCAGGATATGGCGCTCGCGGTCGTTCAAATGCGTCATCGCCTTTTCCAGCAGGTCGCGTCTCAGCCCGAGCTCCTGCCGCTCGCCGAGCCGGGTCTCCTGGCTTTCGCTTTCATCGACGAGCCAGTCTTGCCACTCCCCTTCGCTGTCGCTCCTCAACGGCGCGTTGAGCGAATGATCGGGGCTCGCTAGACGCCGGTTCATGCTGACGACGTCGGCTTCGGGGACATCGAGCTCAGTCGCGATCTTCTTAAGGTTCTCGGGCGAGAGATCGCCCTCCTCCATCGCCTGCAGCTGACCCTTCAGCTTGCGCAGATTGAAGAAGAGCTTTTTCTGCGCCGCGGTGGTGCCCATTTTGACAAGCGACCAGGAGTGCAGGATGTATTCCTGGATCGCGGCGCGGATCCACCACATCGCATAGGTCGCCAGACGAAATCCGCGATCCGGATCAAAGCGCTTGACCGCCTGCATCATCCCGACATTGCCCTCGGAGATCAGCTCCGAGAGCGGCAGCCCGTAGCCGCGGTAGCCCATCGCGATCTTGGCGACGAGGCGCAGATGGCTCGTCACTAGCCGGTGCGCGGCCTGCGGGTCCTCATGCTCCTTCCAACGCTTGGCGAGCATGTACTCCTGCTCGGGCTCCAGCATCGGGAACTTTCGGATTTCCTGAAGGTACCGCGTCAGATTTCCCTCTGAGGAGAGGGAAGGTACCGAAAGAGTGGCCATCGACGATTTTTACTCCAAGTTGGCGATAGGTGAACGCCGGCGAAGACGTCCCGATCCCTCCATTTAACGGCGGGCACCGTGCCCTACTAAAATAGTCGGACTTTGTCCAGTTTAAAGTCGCTCTAAATTAGCCTCGAGTCGCTCGAGATCGGCGGGGAGCGGACTATCGAATATGAGATGCTCCCGGCTTGCGGGATGGGCGAAGCCGAGCAGGCGCGCGTGCAGAGCCTGACGAGGAAACGCCGCAATCTCGCATCCGATGCCGACGCTCCGTGCGACAGTGCGCCCGGCGCGCGTACCGTAAAGGGGATCCCCGATCAACGGATGGCCCCGATGGGCAAGATGAACCCGGATCTGATGCGTTCGGCCGGTGGCCAGACGGCATTCGAGACGGGCCGCCTGCGCGTGAAACGAATGCTCGACGCGATAACCCGTAATCGCCGGTTTGCCCCGGCCTTCCCCGACCACGGCCATCTTCTTGCGGTTGGTGGGGCTGCGGCCGATGTTGCCGGAGATCTCGCCGCCGCGCGGAGCCGGCACACCCCACACGAACGCCGCATAGGCCCGGTCGATCCGCCGCTGGGCAAAGTCGCGCGACAGAGCCTGGTGGGCGGCCTCGGTCTTGGCGACAACCATCAGCCCGCTGGTGTCCTTGTCAAGGCGGTGCACGATGCCCGGCCGCCGGACCCCGCCGATTCCGGAGAGGCTCGCGCCGCAATGGCTGATCAGGGCGTTGACGAGGGTGCCGTCCGGGTTTCCCGGCGCAGGGTGGACAACCAATCCTGCGGGCTTGTCGATGACGATCAGATGTTCATCCTCGAAGCTGATCTCCAGCGGCATTGGCTGCGCGACCGGGATAGGGTCGCTATCCTCGGGCAAAATTACGACGAAATTCTGGCCGTCACGGACCCGTCGCGCAGGCTCCTGCAGCGCTATGCCCGCGCATGTGACGTGGCCGGATTCGATCAGCCGCTTGAGCCGGGTCCGCGACAGCGCCGGGAGACGGAGCGCCAGCATGCGATCGAGGCGCAGACCGGTCTCGTCGGGGCCGGCGGAAATAGTCGTCGCGAGGGCGTTTGGGGCCGCAGCCTTGGTTAACAAGCAAGCCTCATCAGCGCGGTCCCTCACCACACCCGCATATATCCGTCGTGATGCGAACCCCTGCAACCCATAGGCAAGCGCGCGCGGGGTTCGGTAAAGACAAACGTCATTTCCGATCCGTCTCGGTCTGGATGATGCGCGCGCTCAAGGTCCTGGTGGTTGTTATGGGCATCATGTTGATCGGCGGCTTTGCCGTTTTGATCGCAGTCGTTGCCGGCAGGTTGTCGCAGCGCGGCGCTCCGCCGTCCTTCGCTTCGGCGATCGACATCCCGCACGGCGCACGGATCGAGGCAATGGCAGCAGCGGGGGCGGACCGGCTCGTGCTCGACGTGGTCCTGCCGGAAGGAAGGCGGCAGCTGCTCGTCATCGATCTGACGACCGGCGCTCGGCTCGGCACTGTCGAATTGCGGGCTGCGCCCTGACATGCCGCGGATCGTCGGACCTGAGCGATGGCGATGGAAGGAGCCTCAAGGGCCGGCGTCATACAATTGTAATTTTTTCCGAAATTCTCCTTGCGCTCCTGGCTCATAGGCGTATCTATCGGAGCCTCGACGCACTCGCACGTGCCTATGGCCCATGGTGGTTATGCAACGACGTAACGCGTCCTTTTTGGTCATCCGGCTGCGAGGCCGGTCCCGAGAGGGAGGTCGGTATGGTTGCTATGCGACTTTGGGGGGTGGCGCCCTGTCCTGATGCCAATCTTCGTGGAACGCGCCTGCGCGGGCGGGGTAGCCGGGTCATCGATCCGAGCAGTTTGAGCTAAGCCACATACACTCGCCGGTAATGCCCCGAAGGGGCAGATCCGGTGCTGTTTTGGTTCGCGTTCGGTCGAACCGAGGTGGCGTCCGCGGGGTTTTTCCCGTCGGACGTGGGGCCTCAGTCGTCGCTCGCCAACGCATTTTGTGCTCAGCCGTCTTGCGCGAAGGATGACCCCGACATGACCGAGAGGATCGCGCGGTTCCTTGCCGAAAATCGTCCCGAGACTCCCTGCCTCGTTGTCGACCTCGACGTGATCGCCGAGGCCTACGACGTGTTGCGGTGGTACCTTCCGCTGGCGCGCATCTACTACGCGGTGAAGGCGAACCCGGCGCCGCAGATCGTCGCGATGCTCGACCGCAAAGGCGCCAATTTCGATGTGGCGAGCCGCGGCGAGATCGAGCTCTGTCTTGCCAACGGCATCGCCGCCGACCGGCTGTCCTTCGGCAACACGATAAAAAAGGAAAAGGACATCGCCTTTGCCTACCAGGCGGGGCTGCGGCTATTCGCCTTCGACAGCGCCTTCGAACTCGACAAGCTGGCACGTGCGGCGCCCGGCGCGCAGGTGTTCTGCCGTATCCTCGTCGCCTGCGAGGGTGCCGAGTGGCCGCTGTCGCGCAAGTTCGGCTGTGCGCCGGGGATGGCTGTCGAGCTGCTGCGCCGGGCCCGCGACCTTGGGCTCGATCCCTATGGCGTCTCCTTTCATGTCGGCTCACAGCAGACCGATCTCGCGCAGTGGGATGGCGCGGTCGGTCGGGCGGCGGAGATGTTTTCTCTGCTCGCCGCGGCCGATATCGAGCTGCGCATGATCAATGTCGGCGGCGGGTTCCCGGCACATTACCGCAGCGACGTGCCGGCCATCGACGGCTATGCGCGGGCGGTGATGGCGGCGATAACCCGGCATTTCGGCAACCATCTGCCGGAAATCATCGTCGAACCGGGACGTTCGCTGGTCGGCGACGCCGGCATCATCCAGAGCGAAGTCGTGCTGATCTCCGAGAAGGGGGATGCCGACGGCCGGCGCTGGGTCTATCTCGATGTCGGCAAGTTCAACGGCCTCGCCGAGACCATGGATGAGAGCATCAAGTACCGGATCACGACCCCGGGCTGCGCCGGGGCCTCGGGACCGGTCGTGCTCGCCGGCCCGACCTGCGACAGCGCCGACATTCTTTACGAGCACACCGAGTACCGGCTGCCGCTCGGCCTCGAGGTCGGCGACAAGGTCGAGATCCTGTCGACCGGCGCCTATACCGCGAGCTACGCCTCGGTCGGGTTCAACGGCTTCTCGCCGATCCCGACCTACTGCATCTGACGGGAGGATGAGAGCGCAGCGGCCGCCGAGGCGCTGACGACCTCCTGCGTCAGCTTTCGCAGCATCGCGTCGGCGAAGTCGCCAAACGTCCGGGCGGTGATGACAAAGGCCGCGGCACCTCCAACAACATTGCCGCGGTAATAGTCGGCGAGCCACGGCTCTTGGCTGAGGATGGCGAGCCCGTTGACGGTGATCCCGGACGCCACGATCTGGTCGCGCGCCGCCGCGGGCGGCAAGCCGAAATTGGCCATCCCGTCGCCGGAGAGGTCGATGACGCGATGGATTGCCGGCTCCGGCAGGCGGTCGAACGCCGCTGCAGCGGCAAATAGAGCCGGACCGATCGCGGTCAGTCCATTCGAGCTGCGCCGGCTCGCCCGCACCGCAGCGGCGAAAGCGGCGGCGCTGGCGCTGTCATTGATCCGTTGCCAATCGACGGTGACCGCAATCTTGTCGGGGTCCGACCATTCGAGGACGAGCACCTCGATCCCGCCGGAAGCGCCCGTTATCGCCTCAACGAGGCGAGGGTCGGCAAAGGCGCGAGCGATTCCCTCGTGCTGCAGCAAATAGGAATCCGCGGTAACGCTCGCCGACACGTCGACAGCGAGCACCAGAGCGAGCGTGGCACCCAGCGCCGGGGCCGCGCCGAGCATCACGGCGGTCAGCGCGACGATCCCGATCGCGACCATGTGGTTAACTCTACTGCGGAGGTCCTGGCGGCGCTATAAGCAATCGTTTTGCGAGAGAAGAGGGAGGGGATGATGAGCAGCAGAATCGCGGTCGGCATCGGCCTCGCTCTCGGGGTTGCTGCAGCGACCGCCACCGCCGCCACCAAGCCGCCGGCTGCGCAAAAGGCGCCGCCTACTTGCGCGGCTATCACGTTTCGTCCCGTGCCCTCCGGCATGGCCGACGGCGAGCAGCAGGCCGGAATGTACAAATCGCGTCATGCAAGGCTCGAACTGCATGCTCAGGTCAAGCAGGGCGAGGCGGTCGACTATTTTGTGATCGCCGGGGGCAAGCGTCTCGCCGCAGCGCCGGCAAGTCTCCCGGAGGCGGCCGTGAGCTGCGCTGCCGCCAAGAAAATGCCTGCACCTGGAGCTCCCGCGTCGTCATGCACGGGTCAACGTTTCACCGTTGTTGTTGCTCATGCCGGAAAGGAACGCGTGGCCTTGCTTTATGGGCTCGATGGAAGCACCTGGCGGTTCTGCACCGCGGGAACCTTCTAATCGTCGCTTTGGTAGTGGCGGCGGGCTTGCTGTTGAATGGTTCCGGCGATCTTTGCGCCGAACAGCTATCGGAAGGTCAGCCCCACAAATGGGAGGTCAACAGCAACCAGAGAATGTACGATTTCGTCTCCAACATCTTTGAATTGAAGTCGGTTCCCTGCGACAAGCAAAATCAGACCTCGTATTATTGGTGCCACAAGCTTGCCAAGGCTCATACTGCGCAATGGGCGCGGTGGTGCGACGATCGTACGCATTTGCTCATTGGTTGACCACGACGGAAAGCTGGTCCGGGAATGAGGTCCGGACTTGATCCGGCAGTCCCGGCCCGGATCGGCCTATGCGCGCACGCTGCCCAGGCCCGGACCTGGGATTATCCCTTCAAGAACCGTGCCACGCTG
>DATNKF010000551.1:0-5189 GCA_035603555.1 Allostellaceae bacterium | reverse complement strand
CCCAACAGCGCGCTGCCACATTATGCGAGGGGCCAGGTGTTGCGCGCCCAGTCGCGCTTCAAGGAGGCGATTCCCGAATACGAGACGGCGATTGCCCTCGACCACAGCCGGGCCCCGGCTTATGCCAATGTCGGCTGGTGCAAGTTCCTGACCGGCTCGGTCGACGAAGCGATCCCCTATTTCGAGCAGGCTATCCGCCTCAGCCCTTACAGTCCGGGGATCGCACCATGGTACGGGCGGATGGGGGTCATCCAACTGCTCGAGGGGCGGACCGACGAGGCGATCACGTCGTTGCAAAAGGCGAGCAGCGACAACGCACGCCTGCCTTTTGTTCACTCCTACCTGGCGGCCGCTTATGCGCTCAAAGGCCAAACCCAGCGCGCTCGCGCCGAGCTCGCCGAAGCCCAGAGGCTCAATCCCGCCTACTCCAGCCTGGAGCGTGTCGCGAAGTCGACCTGGTTCGACCACCCCAAGATCCGCGCCTTGGCTGAAGCGACGTACTTCCCCGGGCTGCGCGAGGCCGGACTGGCCGGGGAATGATCCGGGCGGCACCGGCGCGCGGCCCGGCTAAGGTTACTCGGTTCGGGGTTGCAGCGTCGCTGTTGGCGCTATTGCCACTGGGCGGCGCTGCAGCCCAGCAGGGGCCGGCGCGGCAGGCCTGCGGAGCGGACATCGACCGAGTGTGCGCCGGGATCCAGCCCGGCGACGGCCGGATCACGGCGTGCGTCAGCGAGCACTTCACCGAGCTCTCGGCAGCGTGCCGAAACGCCCTGATCAGCGGTGCCACAATTACCAAGGCCTGCAGAGCGGACTACCAACTGAAATGCGCCGGCATCGAGCCCGGCGGCGGGCGCAGCCAGGTGTGCATGAAGGATCACTTTGCCGAACTCGACGAGCTCTGCCAGAAAGCGCTGCTGCTCGGCAGGCTCCAGAGGCAATAGACCGCCTGGCCGCTTCGAGGCTGGTCGCGGCCAGGCCGAGCCTCCTCGCCGCAGGGTCGCATTACGGCGAGAGCGATGCCCGCCAAATCGCCTCGGCATAGGCGCGAATGGCGCGGTCGGAGGAGAACCAGCCCATGCCGGCGATATTCATGATGCAGGCCTTGGCCCAGTCCGCTCGCTGGCGGTAGAGCTCATCTACGTGCCGTTGGGTGTTGAAATAATCGTCGAAATCGGCGGTCACCAGGTAGTCGTCGGCGTGGCGCAAGGCTTGGGTCAGCCGCGCGAAGCGCTGCGGATCGCCGGGCGAGACGGCGCCCGCCTCGATCGCTTCGAGCGCGCGAGCGAGCGGCGGCGAGGCGGCGACGGCGTCCGCCGGGTTCCACCCGTTGCGGCGGCGTGCCGCCGCTTCGTCAGCATGCAGTCCGAAGATGAAGATATTGTCGGCCCCAACCCGCTCGCGGATCTCGATATTGGCGCCGTCGAGGGTCCCGATCGTCAGCGCGCCGTTCAGTGCCAGCTTCATGTTGCCGGTCCCCGAAGCTTCCATCCCGGCAGTCGAGATCTGTTCCGAGAGATCGGCGGCCGGGATTATTACCTCCGCCAGGCTGACGTTGTAGTTTGGCAGGAAGACGACCCTTAGCAGGTCTTTGACCCGAGGGTCGGCGTTGATCACCGCGGCGATGTCGTTGGCGAGCTTGATGATCAGCTTTGCCACAGTGTAACCCGCAGCCGCCTTGCCGGCGAAGATCTTGACGCGCGGCACCCAATCGCGCTGCGGTTCGCTGCGCATCGCCTGCCAGAGTGCCACGGTTTCGATCAGATTGAGCAGTTGCCGCTTATACTCGTGAATGCGCTTAATCTGCACGTCGAAAAGCGCGCTGGCATCGACGAGCAGCCCGAGCCGGTCGCGGATAACCCGGGCAAGGGTGATCTTATTGGCCCGTTTTACCCGCTGGAGGCGCTCCTGCAATGCCGGGTCGGCGCCATGGTCCGCGAGCTCGGCGATGGCGGCCGGATCCTCGAGCACCTGCGGGCCCAATACATCGCAGAGCAGCTGGGTCAGCCCGGGATTGGCCTGATACAGCCAGCGCCGGAAGGTGATGCCGTTCGTGACATTGACGATGCGGCCGGGGTAGAGAGCCTGCAAATCGGCGAACAGCGTATTGCGCAAGAGCTCGGTGTGCAGCGTCGACACGCCGTTGGTGCAATGCGAGCCGACAAAGGCGAGGTGGCCCATCCTGACGCGCCGGCCGTTGTCTTCGTCGATCAGCGAAACCGCGGCCGCCGCCGCCTCGCCGATCGACTGGGCGCGCTTTCCCGCCAGATGATGCTCGTTGATCTTGTAGATAATCTGCAGGTGCCGCGGCAGTACCCGCTCGAACAGCGGAACCGGCCAGGTTTCGAGTGCTTCCGGCAGCAAGGTGTGATTGGTATAGGAGCAGGTCGCGACAGTGATTTCCCAGGCCCGGTCCCACGGCACGTTGTGCAGGTCGACAAGGATGCGCATCAGCTCCGCAATGGCGATGCTCGGGTGGGTGTCGTTGAGCTGAATGGCGGCGTGATCGGGCAAAGTGTAGATGCCACTGTACGAGCGGCGGTGCCGCTCCACGAGGTCTTGGAGCGAAGCGGAGACGAAAAAATATTCCTGCCGCAGACGCAGCTCGCGCCCGGACGGGGTCGCGTCGCTCGGGTAGAGGATCTTGGAGAGCGCCTCGGCCCGCGCCTGTTCGGTCAGCGCGCCAACATGGTCGCCGAGGTTGAAGACGTCGAGACGCATCGGATCGGCAGCCCGCGCAGACCACAGGCGCAGTGCGTTGACGGAGGCTCCGCGCCACCCGACGATAGGAGTGTCGTAGGCGACGGCGCGGACCGATTCCGCCGGATGCCAGACGCGGCGCGCACCGCCGAGGCCCGATGCGTCGCTCTCCACCCGGCCGCCATAGTGGATGTCATAGGTGACCTCGGGCCGCTCGAATTCCCAAGGATTTAAGAACGACAGCCACTCCTCAGGGTATTCCTGCTGGCAGCCGTCCTTGATGATCTGGCGGAACAGGCCGTGGTCATAGCGGATGCCGTAACCCCAGGTCGGCAGGCCGAGGCTCGCCATGCTCTCCATGAAGCACGAGGCGAGCCGGCCGAGGCCGCCGTTGCCGAGAGCGGCATCGGGCTCGATCGAGCGCATCCGATTGTAATCGACCCCGAGGTCGCCGAGGGCGCGTAGCACAACCTCGGCGAGGCGCAGATTGCCGACGACGTCGTTGAGCAGCCGGCCGATCAGAAACTCCAGCGAAAGGTAATAGATGCGCTTGCGGCCCTGAGCGAGGCTCGCCCGATCGGCGGCCAGCCATCGGTGAATGATGCGGTCGCGCAGCGCCAGCGCGGTGGCGACGAACCAGTCGCGGCCGGTCGCGGCGGAGGGATCTTTGCCGACGGCGACGCTGAGCTTGGCCAACACTGCCGCTTTGAACTGCTCGATCTCCTCGTCGGTTGCCGGATGCTCGGCGATCGAGGTTAATGCCGTCGGTCCCGTCGTATCCCGCCCGCGTGGTTGTTGCATCGACAATTACCCAAGGTTCATGCGGCGCCACCCGCGAGCGCTCCGGCTGCGCCCGTGGCTGTGCTCACGACGACGATCGGATCGTGGCTCCCCGGACAATGGCTTAGCACCGGGCCTCTCTCGTTCCAAGGGCTTGCCGCCCATCGCTGTTGCGATTGGTGCGGCACGAAGCCGCGGGCGCGGTGATGCAGCGGCAACAGCGAATCTCGTCCGCGTCCGAGTAGACGGGCGAACATGCGAAAAATCGGTAAACCTGGCATCGGGCTGTCGGAAGACGGCCGAGCGGCGTGAAAAATTCCATACGAAGAGCCCGGACGCAGCCATGCGGGCAGCGCAGCGACGAGGTCGGGTCGGGTTGCGGCGAAGCCAACTGGCCGTCATCGACCGGGCGTAATAGGCTGGGGGGTGCTCCGGGAGGGACTGGCCTGATGGCGACGTCACGAGTGGCGGCACTCGGTGCCGCAGCAACAAAAACCGCGGAGGCTTCGCGCCTCGAAGAGATCCATCGCGGCGTCCGTTGGCGGCGCTGGGGGCCGTATTTGAGCGAGCGGCAATGGGGAACGGTGCGCGAGGATTACAGCGAGAACGGCGATGCCTGGGGCTATTTCCCGCATGATCACGCGCGCAGCCGGGCCTATCGCTGGGGCGAGGACGGGCTTGCCGGGTTTGGCGACGACCAGTTGCTGCTGTGCCTGGCGCTCGCCTTGTGGAACGGCCGCGACCCGATCTTGAAGGAGCGTCTCTTTGGGCTGACCAATCCCGAGGGCAACCACGGCGAGGACGTCAAGGAGCTCTACTACTACCTCGACGGCACGCCGACCCATTCCTACATGCGCATGCTCTACAAGTATCCGCAGGCGGAATTTCCTTATGCCCGGCTGATCGAGGAGAACCGGCGGCGGGGGCGGGACGAGCCCGAGTTCGAGCTGATCGACACGGGCGTGTTCGACGACAACCGCTATTTCGATGTCGAGATCGAATACGCAAAAGCCGATGTCGACGACATCCTGATGCAGGTGACGATCCGCAACCGCGCGGCCGAACCGGCGCCGTTGCACGTGCTGCCGCAGCTTTGGGCGCGCAACACCTGGTCGTGGAAGCCCGATTCGATGAGGCCGCAGTTCGTTGCGCGCGAGGATCAATCGATCTCGGTCGATTATCCGAAGCTGGCGCAGCTGCGGCTTCACTGCGACGGCCATCCCGAATTTCTGTTCTGTCAAAACGAGACGAATATAAGGCGTCTGTGCGGGATCAGCGCGCCCGGCCACCACTTCAAGGACGGCATCAACGATTATGTCGTCAATGGCGACACCGAGGCCGTCCGACCGGACCGTCGCGGCACGAAAGTTGCCGCGCATTATCGGCTGAACCTGCCGGCCGGAGAAAGCAGCCGGGTGCGCGCGCGGCTGACCCTGGCTGACCACCCATCCGGGCTCGACGATTTCGACCGCATATTCGATCAGCGTCGAGCGGAAGCCGATGAATTCTATGCAGAGCTGCAGCAGGACATCGCCGACCCCGATGCGCGGCTGGTACAGCGCCAGGCGCTCGCCGGCATGCTCTGGTCAAAGCAGTTCTACTACATCGATATTCCGGAATGGCTGAACGGCGATCCGCTGCAGCCTCCGCCGCCCGCGGCGCGCCGGCACGGCCGCAATTCCGATTGGACGCATCTGAACAACGCCGACATC
>DATNKF010000550.1:0-3911 GCA_035603555.1 Allostellaceae bacterium | reverse complement strand
CGCTGGCGCGCCGCGGTCGACCATTATTTGCCGCTGATCGCGCGCATCATCGCCCAGAGCGAGCGCCGGGTCCTCAGCGGCCAGGCGGTGCCGGCCAGCGAGAAGCTCGTCAGCCTGTTCGAGCCGCACGCCGACATCATCCGCAAGGGCGGCCGTCAGGTTCAGTACGGACACAAGCTCAACCTGGCCACCGGCAAGAGCGGCCTGATCCTCGATGTCGTCGTCGAGGCCGGCAACCCCGCTGATGCCGAGCGCTTCCTGCCCATGCTCGATCGCCACATCGCCCGCTCTGGCAGAGCGCCGCGCCAGACCGCCGCCGATGGCGGCTATGCCAGCCGCGCCAACCTAACCGCGGCCAAGGCCCGCGGCGTCGCCGATGTCGCCTTCCACAAGAAGTGCGGCATCGCCGTCGCCGACATGGTCAAGAGCCCTTGGGTTTATCGCCGGCTACGCAACTTTCGCGCCGGGATCGAGGCCGGGATTTCCTGCTTCAAACGAGCCTATGGCGCAGCACGCTGCACCTGGCGCGGGCTCGACCACTTTAAGGCCTACATCTGGTCGGCGGCGGTGGCCCACAACCTGGTGCTGCTCGCCCGCCTCAAACCGGCATAGCTTCGCCAGCCGCGGCCAGTGACAGCGCAGCCGGTGACAGCGCAGCCGGTCAAATCGGCCCGCCCGACCCTGCTCGCTATACGATTCTCTCGCCCTGCGCCGCTATTACCACGCGAAAATGCACCGGCACCCGCCGCACCCACACCACTGCCCGCCCTGCTACGCCACTGAAAAGTATGCGTTTATGGACGGGCACGAGCTAGGCGTATTTCGAACCTTAGTAAGGGGCAACCGAATGATCACGAAGGAATGGCAGCCGGTTACTCGGTTTGCACTCTTATCTGCGGCAGCCATATTGGGTTTTCTCTTGGCTCCGCCCGCTTCCGCGCAAACTCTACCTAGCCAGGCCGTAGTCAACCAGCTAGGTACCCTCCTGCAGGAGAAGGGGCGGCGCGCCGGCGATCATCAGAAACTGAATTCGCATTTGTGGTACGCATTACAGGCCTCGCGCGGCCGCGCGATAGCGGGGCTTTCCGAGGTTTACGCGAGCGCAAGAGACGCCGTGGCGCCGGATGCGGCGGGCCGGGCAAAGGTGGATATCAGCGCCACCGTATCGGACGACCTGCTGGACCAGATACGCGCACTGGGAGGTTCGGTGCTGTTTGACTCCGCGCAAGACCGCTCGATCCTCGCGATCGTGCCGCTGACCTCGCTGGAACGACTGGCGGCCAACCTGAACGTGGTCCATATCGCACCGGCTGCGCAGGGCACAACCAACGTGGGCGCGCTAACCTCCCAGGGCTATATCAGCCACAAGGCTAACCAAGTGATTGCTTTGGGGAAGGACGGGACCGGTGTCAAGGTGGGCACTTTGTCCGATTCGGTCGATTCTCTCGCGGCGCTGATCGCTACCGGCGATCTTCCGGCCGGCACGACAGTGGTGCCGGGCCAGAGCGGCAATCCGGGCACGAGCGAAGGGACGGCCATGATGGAAATCATCCACGACCTTGCGCCGGGGGCACAGTTGTTCTTCGCCACGGCCTCCAACGGTACCGCCAATTTCGCCGCCAACATTAGGACCCTGCGCGACACGTACGGCTGCGACATCATTGTTGACGACTTCACGTATTTCAATGAGGGAGTGTTCCAGGATGGACCGATTGCCCGAGCGGTAAACGACGTTGTCGCCAGCGGAGCCTTGTACTTCTCCTCGGCGGCCAACAGCGGCAACCTCACTTCAGCGACGTCCGGCACCTGGGAAGGCGATTTCAACGCGGGACCGGCCAGCCCTTCACCGCTACCCGCCGGCTACACGCTGCACATCTTTGGCAGTGGTCAGGCATACGACCTCCTGACGGCATCCACTAGATTCATCAGCACGAAGTGGTCGGACCCGTTGGCCGGCTCGGCCAACGATTACGACATGTTCATCCTCAACCCTGCAGGTACGTCGGTAACCTGCGCCGCTACTAGCGTACAGAACGGTACCCAGGACCCGTATGAATTCTGTTCCAACTCCAGCGGATTTGCGGTCAACAGCCGCATCGTCATTGCCCAGAAGCTCGGGGCTGCGCAGCGCGCCCTGCATTTGGATACCGAGCGCGGCCAGCTGTCGATCAACACCAGCGGTGCCACCTTCGGCCACAACGCCGGCTCGAACACCGTGGGCACAGCGGCGACTTACTGGAATAGCGCCAAGACGGGCGTAAGGCCGTTCGTGGGAGGCACCGCGAATCCGACAGAGATCTTCAGCTTGGACGGCCCGAGGCAGATCTTTTACAATCCAGACGGCACTGCAATCACGCCTGGCAACTTCCTGTTCGACACCAATGGCGGCACGACCCTCGTAAAACCGGACATCACGGCGGCTGACGGCGTCTCAACCAAGACGCCGGGCTTCCTCCCGTTCTTTGGCACGTCCGCGGCCGCGCCCCATGCAGCAGCGGTGGCCGCGCTGATCAAGTCCGCCAGGCCGGACTATACCAACGCCCAGATCCTCAATGCCATGAAGCAAACAGCGTTGGACATCCGTGCTCTAGGATTGGACCGCGATTCGGGCTCGGGCATCGTCATGGCCTTGGAGGCGGTAAATTACGCGAAATCGCACTAGCACAACATTTGCGTTACGCGCCTGAGAGCGCTTTGGGCCGGAGTCTTAAAGACTCCGCCCTTCTTTTTGGATTTCGGTTGACCGACACGGCAGCGCCCGAAATCAGGTCAGGCGTAAGCGGAGCTTAAACTTGCCTTCCCCCGGAGGTGGGGTCAGGGCGGGAGGAGCGGCTCGCCGCGCATATATTTGCCGCGGCAGAACAATAATGTGGGCCGATTGGTGTGGGCGTAGCGCTCGACGTGGCCGATGAAGATGATGTGGTCGCCGCCGTAATGCCGGTACTCGTTGCGGCACTCGAAATGCGCCGCCGCACCGATCAGCACCGGCGCCCCGCATTCCGGGATCATGTGGTCGATCTCGGCGAACTTGTTGTCGTGGGTGCGGGCGAATTTGTTCGACAGCTCGATCTGGTCGTAAGCCAAGATGTTGACGACGAAGTGCGAGCCCTCCTGGAAGGCCGGCAGGCTCTGCGCGTAGAGCGAGGCGCTCCACAGCACCAGCGGCGGCGTCAGCGACACCGAGGTGAAGGAGTTGGCGGTCATCCCGTAGAGCCCGCCATCCGCGCCGCGCGCAGTGATGATCGTGACACCGGTCGCGAAGGAACCGAGCGCGTTGCGGAAATCGCGCGAGTCGAAGCCCTCGCCCGAGGTGCTGCGCACCGGTGCGGCATGGCTGCCAGAGGCGTCGTGTTCCACGGCCGGCCCCTTAGAGAGGCGCGTCGGGCGGCAGCCCGAGCGCCACCCTGCCATAGACCGCGCCGTTGACGTCCCAGTTGAGGACGTAATGAGCATTGGCCGCGTGGACGTCGCGGAATGCCCGCTGGATCGGGTTTCTCTCGTAGATCGCACCACCGCCGGCCGCGGTGAAGAGCAGATCGACCGCCTTAGTGCACAAGGTCGCGGCAAAGGCGCCGTCGCGCCGGTAGCGCGCCCGTTGCTCGATGCTGGGGACGATCCCGGCCTCGGTGATCCGCGTCGCCTCATCGCAATCGCGCAGCACGATCGCTTCCGCTGCATCGGCCATCGCCGCCGCCTCCGCGAGATGGACCTGGATGTTGGTAAAATCGGCGAGGTTCTTGCCGGTATAGGCGCTGAGCCGGTTGCGGGTCGTCTCGGCGAAATGCTGGATCGCACCGCGGGCGATGCCGAGCGAGACGCCGGCGATGGCGAAGGCGAACAAACTGACGGCCGGCAGCTTATACAAGGTCCCCGGATTGAGTTCGCTGCCCCGATTGGGGCCGCCCTTGATC
>DATNKF010000549.1:0-2863 GCA_035603555.1 Allostellaceae bacterium | reverse complement strand
CGCCAACCTTGGTGCCGCTCAAGAACCCGCTCATCGGTGGCTTTAATGGCTTTGCGTTCTATCTGCTGCTGCCATTGGCGATCCTGCTCTTCGCCTGGAAAGCCGCTGTATTCCCTAAATGGGGATCGGGTCTTCTCTGCGTGGCCATAGGAATCATCGCCAGTCATGCCATGCTTGCTGATTCCGACGGAAGTCGCCCGGCATTCCGGGATGATCTCGCCCACCATTCCGATTTGATCTCGCTCAGCGTTCCGAGATGATTTCGCCCGCCATTCCGGGATGAAGTCGCCCGGTTAGAGGGCGTCTCTGCTGGCCCGCTTAGGGTCCGCTCCTTCGGCTTTTGCCACGGGAGGGGACGATGCCAGCAGAGAGGATCGCGATGCGCCAGGTGCGCGACGTGCTTCGGTTGACTGCCGCCGGGGTGTCCGGCAACGAGATCGCCCGCCGGGTCGGCCTGGCGTCGTCGACCGTCCGGCTGACACTGAAGCGGCTCGCCGTCGCCGGGCTCGGCTGGCCGTTGCCGGCCGAGCTGACCGATGCCGCGCTGGAGGCGCAGCTCTTCACCGCGGTCGGCAAGAAGCAGGGTCACCGCCGTCGCGCCGAGCCCGATTGGGCCGCGGTTCACCGCGAGCTGAAGCGCAAGCACGTCACGCTGCAGATCCTGTGGGACGAGTACATCGAGCGGCATCCCGACGGTTATCGCTACTCGCGGTTCTGCGAGCTGTACCGGGGCTGGGCCTCCCACATCTCGGTCACGATGCGGCAGACCCACATCGGCGGCGACAAGCTGTTTGTCGATTACGCCGGCGACACGGTGCCGGTGATCATCGACCGGCTTACCGGCAAGACACAGCCGGCGCAGATCTTTGTCGCGGTGCTGGGCGCTTCCAACTTCACCTATGCAGAGGCGAGCTGGACCCAGGCGCTCGCCGATTGGATCGGCGCCCATACCCGGGCTTTCGCGGCGATCGGCGGCGTGCCGAACCTGCTGGTGCCGGACAACACCAAGGTCGCCGTGATCAAGGCCTGCCTCTACGAGCCGCAGGTCAACCGCACCTACGCCGAGATGGCAGCACATTACGACACGGCGGTGCTACCGGCCCGGCCGCGACGGCCGCGAGACAAGGCGAAGGTCGAGACGGCCGTGCTGATCATCGAACGCTGGCTGCTCGGCCGGCTGCGCCATCACCGCTTTTACAGCCTGGCCGAACTGAACGCGGCAATCGGCGAGTTGCTGCGCCAGCTCAACGAGGAGCGGCCGATCCGGCGGCTCGGCGTCACCCGCCGCGCGCTGCTCGAGGAACTCGATCGGCCGCATCTCAAGGAGTTGCCCAGCCAGCCCTATGCCTTTGCCGAATGGCGGCTGCGCCGGGTCGGCGTCGATTATCACGTCGAGGTCGAGGCGCACTTCTACAGCGTCCCCTACCGCTTCGCCCGCCGCGAGGTCGAGGTGCGGCTAACGCCGCGCACCGTCGAGGTCTTTCTCAAAGGCGAGCGGATTGCCGCGCATCTGCGCTCCAGCGGCAATCATCGGCACACCACCGTCTCCGATCACATGCCGTCAAGCCACCGGCGCTATGCCGACTGGACCGTCGAACGCATTCGACACGAGGCCGCCGCGATCGGTCCCGCCACGGCCGCGTTGTGCGAACTGATCCTGGAGCGCCGGCCACACCCCGAACAGGGCTTCCGCTCCTGTCTCGGCATCGTGCGCCTGGTGCGGCCGTTCGGCGCCGAGCGTCTCGAAGCGGCAGCAACGCGCGCCATCGAGATCGGCACCCTGACCTACGGCTCGGTGCGCTCGATCCTCGATAACAAGCTCGATCGCCAGGCCGCGCAACGGCCGCCAGCCGATGCCGTCCCGGTCCTCCACCCCAACATCCGCGGACCCCGCTACTACCATTAACTGGTTAGGAGAATGGAAGTGCTGACCCATCCGATGCTCGATCAGCTCGCCAAACTCGGGCTTTCCGGCATGGCCCAGGCCTTCGCCGAACTCGAAGCTTCCGGCGAAGGCGCAATCCTCACCCATGCCGATTGGCTCGGTTTGCTGGTCGACCGCGAAGTCACCCATCGCCGCGACAAGCGCCTTGCCACCCGGCTGCGCTATGCCCGGTTGCGCCACCATGCCGTCGTCGAGGATGTCGATTACCGGGCCCCGCGCGGCCTCGATCGCGCGCTGTTCCACAAGCTCGCCGGCGGCGAGTGGATTGACGCGCATGACAATTTGATCCTGTGCGGCCCGACCGGCGTCGGCAAGTCGTGGCTCGCTTGTGCGCTTGGTCACAAGGCCTGCCGTGACAACCGCTCGGTGCTCTACCAGCGCGTCCCCAAGCTGTTCGCCGATCTCGCGCTGGCGCGCGGCGACGGCCGCTATGCCCGCATCATGCGCAGCCTCACCGCCGCTCAGCTCCTCATCCTCGACGATTGGGGCCTCGACCCCCTCGATGCCGGCGCGCGCCGCGATCTCTACGAGATCCTCGAAGAGCGCTACGGCCGCCGCTCGACCATCCTCACCAGCCAGGTCCCGGTCGACAAATGGCACGAGGTGATCGGCGATCCGACCTATGCCGACGCCATTCTCGACCGCCTCGTCCACAACGCCCATCGCATCGATCTCGCCGGCGACAGCCTGCGCCGCACCCGACCAAGACCAGCCGCTAAGGATTGACCGCGGAGCCGTCACCAGCCAAAAGACAATTGCCAGCAGGACGCCCCCAAGCGGGCGACATCATGTCGGAACAGCGTGCGACATGATCTCGGAATGACCGAGCGACATCGTCGGAATCCGCAACGGCTGCAGTTGCCCCCAAAACCGTCATCAACGGCCTCCTTCCTTGCTGGCGCCGCCGGACCATGTCGC
>DATNKF010000548.1:0-4467 GCA_035603555.1 Allostellaceae bacterium | reverse complement strand
TTTGAGCCGAGCGAGGCCGTCTTCAGTCGCCGATTCGGCGCGGGCGACGAGAACCGCCTGCGTGTTCGACGCGCGAAGCAGCCACCATCCGTCCGCGGTGCGCACGCGCACACCGTCGATGTCGGTCATGTCGGCTCCCGCCCCGCGCAACCGGTTTTGCACTTCGCGCACGACCTCGAATTTCCGGGTTTCGTCGCACGGAAAACGCAGCTCGGGCGTATTGAACACAACAGGGAACCGATCCTTCAGCTCGGCGAGGCTCTCTCTTGTGCGGCTAAGAATGGCGAGCAGCCGCACCGCGACATAAACGGCATCGTCGAAGCCGTAATAGCCGTCGGCAAAAAAGATGTGCCCACTCATCTCGCCGGCGAGCGGCGCTCCGATCTCGGCCAGCTTGGCCTTGATCAGCGAGTGCCCGGTTGCCGCCATCACCGGACGCCCCTTCATGCGGGCGATCTCGTCGAACAGCACTTGGCTGGCCTTGACGTCGGCGATGATCGGCGCCCCGGGATGGCGGGTCAGCACATCGCGGGCCAGCACCACCATCAGCTGATCGCCCCACAGGATACGCCCGCGCCCGTCGACGACCCCGATCCGATCGCCGTCGCCGTCGAAGGCGATACCGAGGTCGCAATGCTCGTCGGCGACCGCCTGCTGCAGTTGAACGAGATTCTCCGGGACCGTCGGATCGGGATGATGAGCCGGAAAGGTGCCGTCGATCACCTCGTTCAGTAGCACGTGCCTGCCGGGCAGACGGGTGGTCAGCTCACTGACGATCTCACCGGCAGCGCCGTTCCCGGCATCCCAGGCGACGGTCAGCGGGCGGGTGCCGTTATAGTCGCGCGCCAGCCGGGCGATGTATTCATCACGGATCGGATGCTCGGCGACCTGACCACGGACCTGATGTGCCTCCCCGAGCCCGAGCGCGATCTCACCCAGCTTCTGGATCTCCGCCCCGTAAAATGGCTTGCCGCGAAGCACCAGCTTGAAGCCGTTGTAGTCGGGCGGATTGTGGGATCCGGTCACCATGATGCCGCCATCGACGCCGAGCGTCGCCGCCGCATAATAGAGCATCGGCGTCGGCCCGCGGCCGATCCGCACGACATCCGCACCCTCGGTGAGGAGGCCGTCGATCAGGGCAGCTTCGAGCTCAGGCGAGGTCAGCCGGCCATCGTAGCCGATGGCGACGCGGCTTCCCCCGGCCTTGCCGAGGGTCACCGCGTAGGCCCGCCCGATCGCCCGTGCATCGGCGCTCGACAACGTCTCTCCGACGACGCCGCGGATATCGTACTCGCGCAGGATCGTCGGGTCGAAGCGATGCGGCATCGCCATGATCAGAGGTAAGAGGCCAAGATCCGGCGCAGCCCCGGCCCGAGCTCCGGGTGCTCCAGGCCCAGCGCTATCGACGCTTCGAGAAAACCAAGCTTGTCGCCGCAGTCAAAGCGCTTGCCCGCAAAGCGCAGCCCGTGAAAGGCCTGGCCATCTTCGATCAGCCTGGCGAGCGCGTCGGTCAGTTGGATCTCGCCGCCGCTGCCGGGCTCGGTACGGGCGAGGTGACCAAAGACCTCAGGCTGGATGATGTAGCGGCCGATGATCGTCAAGGTCGATGGTGCTACTGCAGGCTCCGGCTTTTCGACCACACCCCGCGCCCGTACCAGCCTCCCATCATCGGCGACGACGTCGAGCACCCCGTAGCGCTGCGTGTCGGCACGCGGCACCTCGATGATAGCCGCGAGGTTGCCGCCGGTTTCGTCATAGGCTTCGACCATTTGGGCCATGCAGGGCACCTCACAGACCATCAGATCATCGGCGAGCAATACGGCAAAGGGCTCGTCGCCGACGAGCTCGCGCGCGCACCAGACCGCGTGGCCGAGCCCGAGCGGGGTCTGCTGGCGGGTATAGGCGATCTGCCCAGGCTCGGGCAGCCGCGCTTCGAGTTCCGCGAGCACGTCTTCCTTACCGCGCTCGCGCAGGGTCGCCTCGAGCTCGAAGGCGCGGTCGAAGTGATCGTCGATCGCACTCTTGCCTCGGCTCGTGACAAAGAGGAACTGCTCGATCCCCGCGGCCTTCGCCTCCTCGACCGCGTAATGAATGAGGGGCTTGTCGACGATCGGCAGCATTTCCTTCGGCATTGCCTTGGTCGCCGGCAGAAAACGGGTTCCCAATCCCGCGACCGGGAAAACAGCTTTGCGAACTGGCCTGCGCATCAAACCCCTCGATTGCTCTCGGCAGCAAACCTTCTGCCATAGCGTTACGCCCGCCCGCAAGCCGGCCCGCCCATAGGTTATGGGCTTTTTCTCCTTAGATACGTCCGAGGCCTGTCGCCCGTCCCCGTCCGCTGACAGTTTTGGTTTGAGCGCGCGCTGCGGCGCGGTAGTCTCAGATCAACCGCACAACGTGACGACGGAGAAGAGCGATGAACGATATTGCGCCGACACGGTTCAAGTGGGTGGGGACGCGGCCGATCCGTCCGGATGGGGTGCCAAAGGTGACCGGGCGCGCAATGTACGGCGCCGATTTCGCGACCGCGGGGACGCTCTACGGCAAGGTCATTCGCTCGCCGCACGCGCATGCCCGCATCCGTTCGATCGACACCGCGAAAGCGGAAGCGCTGCCCGGCGTCAAGGCGGTGGTGACCGCCAAGGACTTCCCGGACCACGAGTTCGAATATATTGGCCCGGAGCGGGTCGCGCAGAATTTCTGGCACATAACGCGCAACGTCATGGCGCGCGAGAAGGCGCTCTATGAGGGCCACGCCGTCGCCGCAGTAGCGGCGATCAGCAAATCGGTCGCCGAGGAAGCGGCCTCGCTGGTCGATATCGATTACGAGGTCTTGCCGCACGTTATCGATGTTGACGAGGCGATGCAGCCCGACGCGCCACTGCTCTTCGAGGACATGATCACGCGCGGGATCGAGCCGGCGCCGACCAAGCCCTCAAATATCTCGAAACGGATCGAGTTCAAGATCGGCGACACGGATGCAGGCTTTGCCGAGGCTGACGAGATCGTAGACAAGGAGTTCAAGACCGCGGCGGTGCACCAAGCCTATATCGAGCCGCATGCCTGCGTCGCCCGCTTCGATCACGATGGCCAGGCGGAGATCTGGGCGTCGAGCCAGGGGCATTTCGTGATCCGCGCGCTGACCGCGAAACTGCTCGCCATGCCGGTCGGCGATATTCGCGTGACGCCGGCGGAGATCGGCGGCGGCTTTGGCGGCAAGACCATCGTCTATCTCGAGCCGGTCGCCACCTTGCTGGCCAAAAAGTCCGGGCAACCGGTGAAGATCGTGATGAGCCGCGACGAGGTGTTCAAGGCCTCGGGCCCGACCTCGGGCTCCTCGATGCGGGTCAAGATCGGTGTCAAGAAGGACGGCACGATCACCGCCGCGGAGGGCGAGTTCAACTTCCAGGCCGGCGCCTTCCCCGGCTCGCCGGTCATGAATGCGTGCCTATGCGCCTTTGCGCCCTACAACACCCCGAACCAGCACACGGTGGGCTACGACGTCGTGTGCAACCGGCCGAAATCGGCCGCCTACCGCGCGCCCGGCTCGCCGATCTCGGCCTTTGCGGTCGAGAGCGTGCTCGACATATTGGCCAAGAAGATCGGCATGGACCCGCTGTTATTGCGGCTGAAAAACGCGGCGCGGCCCGGCACACCGATGATCTTCGGGCCAAAGCTCGCCCATGGCGGCTATGTCGAGACCCTCGAGGCATTGGTCAATCACCCGGCCTACAAGACGCCACTCGGGCCCAATCAGGGGCGTGGCGTCGCCTCGGGCTATTGGTTCAACGGCGGCGGCGAGTCGAGCGCCAGCATTCAAGTCAACGAGGATGGGACCGTGATCATAGCGACCGGCAGCCCCGATATCGGCGGCTCGCGTGCCTCCATGGCATTGATGGCGGCCGAGACCTTGGGGATCGACTACAACCAGATCCGCTCGATCGTCGCCGACACCTCGTCGGTCGGCTATACCCATGTGACCGGCGGGTCGCGGGTCACCTTTGCGACCGGCATGGCGGTCGTCGACGCCAGCAAGAAGGTCGTCGACGAAATGCGCGGCCGAGCGGCGATGATCTGGGATGTCGATGTCGAGGGCGTGGTCTGGGAGGACGGCTGCGCCAAGCCGGCGAGCAGCAATGTCGGCGATTTCGCGCCGCTGTCGTTCAAGGAGCTCGCCGCCAAGAAGGCATTGACCGGCGGCCCGATTACTGCCGCCGCCTCGGTAAATGCCGGCGGCATGGCGCCGGGCTTCTCGACCCAGTTCTGCGATGTCGAGGTCGATCCCGAGACCGGCAAGGTCACGATCCTGCGCTTTGTCGCGGCGCAGGATGTCGGCAAGGCGATCCATCCCTCCTATGTCGAGGGGCAGATCCAGGGTGGTGTTGCGCAGGGCATCGGCTGGGCCCTCAACGAGGAATACATCTACGATCGGAATGGCCGGCTCGACAATGCCGGGTTCCTCGACTA
>DATNKF010000547.1:0-2612 GCA_035603555.1 Allostellaceae bacterium | reverse complement strand
TGATCGAGCCCGGCGACGCGGATCGCCCCGGTCTGCATTGCCTCTGCCCGTTCCAAATTCGCTGTGTCCGGCATTTTCGCCTCCGTTCCGTCGCGGCGATCATCCTACCGCGTTTCGGTGGAGGCGGCAGGCAGATTATTGTTGTTGCGACGAGCTCGGCTGCGACCCCGCACTGCGCGGGTGCTGGCTTCGCCAGGCTCGCCTCTCGGCCGGATCGACGACACCGTCGTGGTTGGTGTCCATTCGATCGAATTGCGCGGCCGCCCGCCCGGCGGCTCGTTCCTCGGCGCGATGAATATATTGCTCGCGAGTGAAGCCACCGGCGCGCGACGGCGCTGAGGCCGCCGCGGGCGGGCTAGGCTGGGCTGCGGCTTGCTGGCCGGTAGATTGCGGACCGGTCTGGGCGAAGGCAGCTAACGGCAGCATGGATAGAGCAAAGAGAGCGAAGGCGGCGGTTGAACGCATAATATACGATCTCAGGTTGAGGTGATTGAATTTATATCGTAAGTCGCGTGCAGACGCAAGCCGCCTCGACGCGGCGTGGAGCGATGCGTCTCGGTCATGTCGCACCGGCAAAAAAGAGAGGGCGGGCAAAGCGTGACCGCTAGGAGATGCTCGCGCGGAGGGAGTACAGTTGCGCGAACAACGATCCCTCGCAGCGCGGAGAAAACGAAATGCAATACCGCAGAATCTCGGCCGACTGCCATCTCGACATGCCGTGGATGCCGCCCGACCTGTTCGTATCGGAGGCGTCGCGCGAGCTGAAGGACCGCATGCCGTACGTCGAGGACGGCCCCCAGGGACCGCAATGGGTCGCCAAGAACGGCGCCAATTTCGGGCTGAAGAACGGTGTCGGGCCGGGTGGCGCGCCCTTCGTTCCCGGGCAGAACCACCGGGTCGACAAGATGGCCGAAACCGGGATGTACGAGGACGGCAGGCGCGACATCCGACGCTGCAGCGACCCGCATCTGCGGATCAAGGACATGGATCGCGACGGTGTGGACGCCGAGGTCATCTACGGCATCCTCGGCGCCGCCTCCCGCCTCAACGACCGCGAAGCGTCGAACGAGATGCTGCGCATCTACAACAATTTCCTCCAGGAGTTCTGCAGGCATTATCCCGACCGCGAGATCGGCCTTGCCTGCCTGCCCTACGGCGACATCGACGACGCCGTCAAGGAGATCCACCGGGTCGCCAAGATGGGCATCAAGGGGCTCGAACTGTCCTGCTCCTGGGATATGGACCCAATGTGGCACCCGGTGTGGGAGCCATTGTGGAAAGCGGTCGAAGACGTGCAGCTACCGCTGCACTTCCACACCTTCCCGACGACCCCACCCCAAGCTCGCCAAGGGGTTTCAGGGCAGGTCCGCCGCGCGGCGATGTTCACCGGCGTCTCGGCCTTCCAGATGGGGCTGATCAACATTATCGCGGCACTGATCGGCGCCGGTGTGCTGGAGCGGCACCCGCGGCTGCGGGTCTCCTTCGGCGAGAGCGGCATCGGCTGGCTCCCCTATGCGCTCGACCGCATGGATTTCGAGTATGAGGACCGGTTCCGCGATCTGATGAAGCTGAAGCCGAGCGAATACTGGCGCCGCCAGTGCAAGGCGACATTCCAGTTCGACCCGATCGGCACCAAGCTCGTCGACGACATCGGCGTCGAGACCCTGATGTGGGGCTCCGACTACCCGCATACCGACGGGGTGTGGCCGGAATCCTCGAAATACATCGAGGAGCAGTTCGCCGGCCTCTCGCCCGATGTCGTGCACAAGATCACCTGCGAGAACGCCGGCAAGTTCTACGGACTGATCAACTAGGAACAGAGCTTCGCCTAGCCCCCGTCTTGCGGGCTGGGCCGCGCGTGGGAGGAGGTGCCGATCCGCATGTCCGAGCTGATCTCACCTGAGCGCTTCGCCGTTCTGGTCGAGCGTGCGGGGCTGAAGCTGACCCCCGAGCAGTTCGAGGAGTTGCGGCAGGCTTACCCACTCGTCGAGCGGATGACCCGTACCGTGCGGCGGCCGCGCGACCGGGCGGCCGAGCCTGCCCATATCTTCGTTCATCCGAGAGTGTGAGCGTGGCGATGGACCCGACCCAACTGACGATCGCCGAGGCGAGCGAGGCGATCGCCGACGGCCGGCTTTCCCCGGTCGCGCTGACCGAGGCCTATCTCGACCGGATCGCAGCGCTCGACGGCGAATTGCACAGCTATGTCCTGGTACTGCGCGACCAGGCGCTCGCCGCCGCGCTCGCTCGCGCCGGTGAGGCGTCTCGAGGTCTGCTGCACGGCATCCCGATCGGCCTCAAGGACATCTACAAGACGCGCGGCATCCGCACGACGGCTGGCTCGCCACGCTATGTCGACCACGTACCGGACGAAGATGCGGAGACCTGGGTGCGGTTGCGTGACGCGGGTGCCATCCTGCTCGGCAAGCAGGAGACGCACGAATTCGCAATCGGCGGGCCGGATTTCACATTGCCGTTCGAGCCGGCGCGCAACCCCTGGAACACGGCGCACTACCCGGCAGGCTCGTCGAGCGGTTCGGCGGTCGCGGTGGCGGCTGGGCTGTGCGCCGGGGCGATGGGATCCGATACCGGCGGCTCGATCCGCGGGCCGG
>DATNKF010000546.1:0-2499 GCA_035603555.1 Allostellaceae bacterium | reverse complement strand
CGGATCTTCTCGGCCGGCGGCGATTTCTCGATCATCCGGCAGAATATCGAGGATTTCGAGGCGCGCGCCCGGCAATGGAAGGAGGCGCGCGACATCGTCTACAACGTCATCAACTGCAGCAAGCCGGTGGTCAGCGCCATGCGCGGGGTTGCGGTCGGCGCCGGACTTGTCTGCGGGTTGCTCGCCGACGTGTCGATCGCGACAAAGGACTGCCGCATCATCGATGGGCACACGCGGCTGGGTGTGGCCGCCGGCGACCATGCGGCGATCGTCTGGCCGCTGCTCTGCGGGTTGGCCAAGGCCAAGTACTACCTGCTGCTGTGCGAAGAGGTGTTGGGCGAGGAGGCCGACCGCATCGGGCTTGTCTCGCTCGCGGTCGATGATGCGGAGCTCGATGGAAAGGCGGTCGAGATCGCCGGCCGATTGGCCGAGGGGGCGCAGAGTGCCATCCGCTGGACAAAATACGCGCTCAACAACTGGCTGCGGGCGATGGGGCCGACCTTCGATGCGTCGCTGGCGCTGGAGATGCTGGGTTTCGGCGGTCCCGAGGTCAAGGAGGGCCTCGCCTCGCATCTCGAAAAGCGCCGGCCCGCCTTCCCGCCGGGCTCGCCGCTCTGACCGGCACGTCGGTCGCCTAGACACCCCGCACGGTTTCGGCGATCAGCCAGTCAACAACGACGGCGAGGGCCTCGGAACGCGTCGCTCCGTCGGAAAGGGCGCGCTGATAGACCGAGAGCTGGCGATGGGCGCTGGTGCCGCGGGCGAGGATGTCGCGGGCATCCAACACCTCGTCGAGGCAGCCGAAATGGCGCGCATCCTGATCGATCAGCACAAGGATCTCCTCGAGGAGCTCGGCATAGGGGAAGATTGCGCCGCGGCCGAAATCGACCAGACCCTGATCGGTGCCGTAGCGCTGCGCCCGCCAGCGGTTCTCGTCGATCAGCATGCGTGCATAGATGCGCCAGCGCTGGTTCTCGCGCTTGAGCCGCCACAGCATGCGTAAGAGGCAGCGGAAGAGTGCCGCAATCGACAGCGAGTCTTCGAGCGTCGTACAGCTGTCGGTGATGCGCATCTCGAGCGTCGGAAAGCGGTCGCTTGGCCGCAGATCCCACCACAGCTTGGTGGCGTCCTCGATCAGCCCGGCGCCGACCAGGATATCGACATGCCGCCGGTACTCGCCCCAGCTGGCAAAGCGTTCGGGGGTGCCGGTGCGCGGCAGCTCGTCGAAGACCGCGAGCCGGTAAGATTTGAGGCCGGTGTTGTCACCCTGCCAGAACGGCGAAGACGTCGACAACGCCAGCAAATGCGGCAGGAAATAGGAGGCCTGGTTCAAAAGGTCGATGCGCAGCTCGTCCTCGGGGATGCCGACATGGACGTGCAGCCCGCAAATCGCCAAGCGCTGCCCGACCCCCTGCAGGTCGTCGCGCAGACTGGCATAGCGGCTGCGCTGCGTCGTCTTTTGCTCGCCCCAGCGGGCAAAGGGATGCGTCGCCGCCGCGATCGGCGCCAAACCATAACGGTCGGCTGCTCCAGCTACCGTCGTCCGCAGCCGCCGCAAATCGGCGCGAGCCTCGCCAAGAGTGGCGCAAACCCGGGTGCCCACCTCGATCTGCGATCGCAGAAATTCCGGGCTGACCTGCCCGGCGAGCAACGCCTCGCACTCGGCCAGCATCTCGGGCGGCGGGTCGCTGACAACATCGCGCGTCGCACGGTCGACGAGAAAGTATTCCTCCTCGATGCCGATAGTGAACTCCGGCTCGCTCCTCACCGCACGCCGAGGATCGAGCCGGTGACCGAGCGCGGATCGCGGCGCGGCCAGCGGCCGCTCTCGACTTGATGGAAGAACTCGGCGCAGCTGCGGTTGAACAATTCGGGCTCCTCGAGGTTGACCGCGTGCCCGGTATTGGGAAAGACCACGAGTGCGGCGGTCGGGATCGTGCGTTTCATCAGGAGGCCAGGTTCGAGACAGGGGTCGTCCTCGTCGCCGGTCATAATCAAGGTCGGGACATCGAGGTTGCGCATACGGTCGGCCAGATCCCACAATGAGGGCCGGCGCGCCTGCACCCCGCGCATCGTCCGTGCCGAGCCGGCGGTCGAATGCTCGGCGAGATGTGCCGCAAACTCGGCCCAGCCGCGCGGGTCCTTGTTCTGAAACTGCACCCGGCTCGGGCCGATCGCGTAGGCCTCCGAGGCGACCTTCATGCCGGCGCTCTCGATCAGTGCGGCGGTCTTGGCGGTCTCGTCGTGGAACTGCTGGCGCTTGCCCGGTTCGGCGCCATAGCCGCATCCGGCGACGACCAGCGACAATGCCCGGTCCGGATAGGCCAGGCCAAAATGCAGCGTGGCAAAACCGCCCATCGAGAGACCGACGACATGCGCCCTGGCGATCCGGAGCGCGTCCATCACAGCGCGGATGTCGTCGCGGGCGCGGTCTTGCGAATAGCGCTCGGGATCCTCCGGCACGTCGGATGGCGGGTAGCCCCGGGCGTTGTATGCGAT
>DATNKF010000545.1:0-8791 GCA_035603555.1 Allostellaceae bacterium | reverse complement strand
CCCGAGCGAGCCCTCGGGCCCGATCAGCCTGCGCACCTTGATCCTCATTCGCTGGGTTGCGATTGCGGGACAAGCCTCGACGATTCTGATCGTCCATTACGGGCTCGGCTTCGGCCTTCCCGTCGTTCCGGCACTCGCGGTCGTCGCCTCCTCGGCGCTTCTCAACCTCGTGCTGATCGTGCTCCGGCAGTGGGCGGCCCGGCTCGGCGAACGGGATGCCGCCCTCTACCTCGGCTACGACACCCTCCAGCTCGCCGTTCTGCTCTTCCTCACCGGCGGGTTGCAGAACCCGTTCGCGATCCTGATCCTGGCGCCGGTCACCGTAGCCGCGACGATTCTGTCGCGGCAGGCGGTGATCGCGCTGTCAGCCCTCGCGATCGCGGCGATCAGTGTGCTCGCCCTTTGGCACATGCCATTGCCGTGGCGCGCCGACCCTTTGTTGTTTCCGCCCGAGCTCGTGCTCGGGATCTGGATTGCCCTGGTGCTCGCGACATTGTTTATCGGTGGCTACACCTGGAGTGTCGCGCAAGGGGCGCGCCGCCTGCGCGATGCGATGGCGGCCACCCAGCTGGCGCTGGCCCGCGAGCAGCGGGTCTCGGCAGTCGGTGCGCTCGCTGCGGCGGCGGCGCACGAGCTCGGCAGCCCGCTAGGGACGATTGCCGTCGTTGCCAAGGAGCTCGTGCGCGAGCTGCCGGAGGGCAGCCCCTATGCGGAAGATGCCGCACTGCTGTTGAGCCAATCCGAGCGCTGCCGCAAGATTCTCGCTGAGCTCGCTCATCACTCGGAAGAAGACGGCGGGTCGCCCTATACGCAGCTGCCGATTTCAGCCCTGGTCGAGACGGCGACCTTACCCCACCGTGATCAAGGGGTGAGGCTGATCCTCGCGACGGCCGGCGAGCCCGCGGGTGAGGAGCCGTCGGTTCGGCGCAGCCCCGAGATCATGCATGGGCTCAACAACCTCATTCAGAATGCTGTCCAGTTCGCCGCGCGCGAGGTCAACATCACCACTTTCTGGGACGCGGCGACCGTCACGGTCGAGATCGGCGATGACGGACCGGGATTTCCGCTCCACTTTCTCGGGCGCCTTGGCGAGCCCTATCTTTCGACCCGCGCCGGTGTAACGGACCATATGGGGCTCGGCATCTTCATTGCGCAAAGCCTGCTCGAGCGCAGCGGCGCTCGGCTTGCCTTCGACAACCTTACCGATGGCGGCGCGCATGTTGCGATTTCCTGGAACCGTGCCAAACTGGAAACTGTGGAGCGACCCCGTCCGTCGACGCCGGCGACGCCCTTGCGTCGCGAGCGGGCGGTGAACCTGGGATGGCGCCCAAGGGGGTAACGAACCGAGGGGCAAATGCCATGAGTGAGAGTGAGCGATCCAATCGCGCCGGCCTCGCAGAGGGAATGTCGGCTGCACTGCGCAGCCTGCCCGAATCCGAGCGTACGTTGTTGATCGTCGACGACGATGCGCCGCTGTGCCAGCGCCTCGCCCGGGCGATGGAGCGCCGCGGCTTTGTCGTTGCCACGGCGGACAGCGTCGCCGGCGGCATCGCCGCGGCGACCGAGCAGCCGCCGGCCTTTGCCGTCGTCGACATGCGGCTAGGCGACGGCCGCGGGTTCGATGTCGTCAGCGCGCTGCGCCGGGCCCGCCCTGTCGCCCGCATTGTGATGCTGACCGGGTACGGCAACATCGCGACAGCGGTCGCAGCAGTCAAGGCGGGGGCGATCGACTATCTGCCAAAGCCGGCCGACGCCGACGCCGTCGAGCGCGCTCTCCTCGCCCAGGAAGACGGCACCCCCGAGCCGCCGGAAGACCCGATGTCGGCCGATCGCGTGCGCTGGGAGCACATCCAGCGCGTCTTCGAAATGTGCGACCGCAACGTCTCGGAAACCGCACGCCGGCTCAAGATGCACCGCCGCACCCTGCAGCGCATCCTCTCCAAGCATGCACCCAGAAGCTGAGGCGCGTAACGGGCTTCGAACTAAAGCGGGGTGGGGTTTCGAGGCTTTGCCGTCGGGGTCATGGTCTTCGCTTCGGACGGAAAATCAATTGCGGCATTCGATGCGCATGCCCACTCACCAAGCGCCGCTTCGGTGCGATAATCACGATCAAAGATTTGACCAATTCATATTACAGACTGCGTCGGGCTCGATGAGCACTCCTCGCCGGCCGCAAGGTGGCATTCAACCAGGAGGAGAGATCTCGCTGTAGATTCGCTGTATATAGCGCGACGGCCGATCGCCAACCCCACTTCTGGTTGCGCCCATCGGCCGCCCAGAGCGCTGACTCACTCATGAACAAGGTAGTGCGGGAGGCCGACGCTCGGGTCCGAAGTCGCACCAGCCGAAAATGGTCACGATTCTGCGGGGAATGCCGATGCCCGATGATCACCAGCTAGGCGATGATGCCGGCACCATGCCGTCCCGCACCGACTATGCGGTCGCCAAGGGCGAGGTTTCGCTTGCCGTCTACCGCAAGGGCTTGGACCGAGGGCCCCGCCCGGTTCTCTTCCTTGTCCACGGCTCATCCAACTCGGCGCTCTCGTCGTTCGACCTCGAGGTTCCCGGCGGCGGCGAATACTCGACGATGAACGTGTTCGCCCGGCTCGGCTTCGACGTGTGGACGATGGATCATGAAAATTACGGGCGCTCGTCGCGTACGTCAGGCAATTCCGACATCGCCAGCGGGGTTGCCGATCTGGTCGCCGCAACCGAGCTTGTCATCCGCGAGACCGGTCAGCAGCGGATGCATTTCATGGGCGAGTCCTCGGGCGCCCTGCGCGCCGCCGCGTTCGCGATGGCGTGCCCGGAGCGCGTCGACCGGCTGGTGCTGAACGCCTTCACCTATACCGGCAGGAACTCACCCACCCTGGCTAAGCGCGCCGAGCAGCTCGACTATTTTCATACCCACAACCGCCGTCTGCGCGATCGCGCGACGATCCGCAGCATCTTCACCCGCGACCATCCGGGGACGAGCGACCCTGCCGTCGCCGAGGCGCTTGCCGATGCCGAGCTCGCCTTCGGCGAGGAGGTGCCGACCGGAACCTATCTCGACATGACCGCCAACCTGCCGGTCGTCGATCCGAAAAGGGTGCCGGCACCGGTCATGATCGTACGCGGCGAGCATGACGGGATTGCGAGCGAGGAGGACCTACTCGACTTCTTCCGCCAGCTACCCAACCCGGACCGCCAGTTCGTCGTCCTGCCGGGGGCGGCGCATGCGCTGGTGTTTGGACACAACCGGCATCAGCTCTGGCACGTCGTGCACGCTTTCCTGACGATGCCGTCCCGGCGCGATCGGCCATAGATCCGGCCGGGTGAGGACTTCCTCCTTGCTATGCAGCCGCGGTCGAGGCGTGGGTGCTGCAGGTCGGGCATTCCGGATCCTTGCCGATCCGGATCGAGTGAAAGCGGGCGCGCAACGCGTCGTAGAGCAACAGGGTGCCGTCGAGGCTGTCGCCGAGCCCGAGCAGCTCCTTCAATACCTCGACCGCCTGCAGGGTGCCGAGGACGCCGGCGATGGCGCCGAGGATGCCGGCGGTCTCGCAGCGCGGGACGAGGTCGGGAGGCGGCGGCTCGCGAAACAGACAACGGTAGCAGGGGTGGCCCGCGCCGAGGTAGGGCCTGAAGGTCGAGATCTGGCCCTCGAAGGGAGATAAGGCCGCCGCGACGAGCGGCTTTTCGAAGCGGCAGCAGAGATCGGTCAACAGATACCGGGTCGCGAAGTTGTCGCTGCCGTCGGCGACGAGATCGTAGCCGCCGATCATGGCTGCGGCATTCTCGGGACCAACAAGCACCGGATGGGTCTCGACGCGCACGCCGGGATTGACTGCGGCGAGTGCCGCGCGCGCGCTCTCTACCTTGAGGTCGCCGACGCGCTCGGTCGCATGGACGATCTGGCGCTGCAGATTGGTCAGGTCGACCCGGTCGGGATCGGTGATGCCGATCGTCCCGACCCCGGCGGCCGCGAGGTAGAGCAACATGGGCGAGCCGAGCCCGCCGGCGCCGACGACGAGCACGCGCGACTGCAGCAGCCGGACCTGGCCCTCCTCGCCGACCTCGTCGAGGATCAGGTGACGGGCGTAGCGCTCGAATTGCTCCTCGCTCAGCTCCATCGCTCTCAGATTCCGTCGAACAGTGCGGTCGTCAAGTAGCGCTCGCCGAAATCCGGCAGCACCACGACAATCATTTTGCCGGCCATCTCCGCCCGCGCGCCCACTTCGAGTGCTGCGGCGAGTGCCGCACCGGCCGAGATCCCGACCACGAGCCCCTCGAGTCGGGCCGCCTCGCGCGCCGTGTGCAGGGCGGTGTCGTTGCCGACGCGGATGATCTCATCGATCAGGCTGGTGTCGAGGATCTCGGGAATGAAGCCCGCGCCGATGCCCTGGATGCGGTGCGCACCGGGCGGCCCGCCGGACAAGACCGCGCTGTCCTCGGGCTCGACCGCGATCATCCGCAGCCCGGGCCTGCGCGGCTTGAGCACCGATCCGACACCGGTCAGGGTGCCGCCGGTGCCGACCCCGCTGACCACGACATCGACGGCACCGGCGGTATCGTTCCAGATTTCCTCCGCAGTGGTCCGGCGGTGAATCTCGGGGTTGGCCGGGTTACGGAATTGCTGCGGGATGAACGCGTCGGGCAGGGACTGTACGATCTCCTCGGCCTTGGCGATGGCGCCGCGCATCCCCTGTGCAGCCGGGGTCAGCTCGAGTTCGGCGCCGAGCAGCTTGAGCATCTTGCGGCGTTCCAGCGACATGCTGTCGGGCATCGTCAGGATCAGCCGGTAGCCCTTTGCGGCGCAGACAAAGGCGAGCGCAATCCCGGTGTTGCCCGAGGTCGGCTCGACCAGCACCGTCCCAGGCTTGATCTGGCCGGCGGCCTCGGCGGCGGCGATCATCGAGACCCCGATGCGGTCCTTGACCGAGGCGAGCGGGTTGAAGAACTCGCATTTGCCTAGGATATCGGCCTTGGCTCCGGCGTCCTGTGCCAGGCGATGGATGCGGACGAGCGGGGTGGCACCGATCGTATCGATGATGCTGTCATAGATGCGGCCGCGAAACTCTGTGTGCGGCAGGCCGGCTGCAGCGGCGGTGTCCATGCGGCTCCTCTCGCTCCTCTATATCTCGAAGTCGCCGCATTCGGCGGTTCGACCGGCGATGCCGGCGCGGTGTGCGCGGCCGCACAGCTCCTCGAGGGTCAGCGCGTCGAGCCGCCCCATCATCTCCTCTTGCAGCTCCACCCACAGCGGCCGCACGACCTGATGGCCGAGCGCGCTGCCGGCGGGGTCGCTGATCGGATCCTCGGCGGTTTCGAGCCCGCGCACCGTACGAACGATATCACCGAGGCTAATCCGACGCCGCTCGCGTGCCAGACGATAGCCGCCGCTCGGGCCTCGGATCCCGAGGAGGATCTTGTGTCGGACCAGTTCCTGCAGCACCGGCTCGAGGTAGCGGCGCGGTATTCCTTCACGCTCGGTAATCTCGGCCGAGCGCACCGGCACTTGGCCGCCGTTATAGGCGATGTCGAGCACCGCCTCGATCGCGAAAAGCAGTTTCTTCGTCAGCCGAATCATGTCGTCCAGGCCGCCTTCCCCCCAAGGCCATATTCGATTTTCACGAGTTTCGCGCCGGCGGCCTGTCCGGACAAGCGGCCTCGACGCCCGTCGATCCGAAACCGCCTTCCTTGCGGCTTCCGCCGGCGGAAAACGCCGATACGATCGCGAGTTGCGGTCGCGCGATGCGGGTGAAGACGAGCTGGGCGATGCGGTCACCGGGCCGAACCGGTATCGCCTCACCGTCGGGGTTGCGGTTCCACGCCGATATCAAGCAGGGTCCCTCATAATCGGCGTCGACGACTCCGACCGTATTGCCGAGGATGAGCCCCTCCTTATGGCCGAGACCGGAGCGCGGCAGGACCATCGCACACCATCCCGGGTCGCCGATGCGAAAAGCGATGCCGGCGGAGATCAGGACGGCAGGCATTTGCGGCTCGAGGAAGAGCGGGCGATCGATGCAGGCATGCAGGTCGAGCCCCGCCGCCAAGCTCGAGCCCCAGGAAGGGAAGCCCCAGCCGGCCAGCCGTGGATCGAGGATCTTGAGCTCGATTTTCACGAGCTGCGCGAGGCTCTCAAGTGATTGGCGATGCGCTCGGCGAGCCGGGCAGCGACCTCGCGCTTGGTCATAATCGGCCAGTCCTCAATTCCGTGGGCGTCGACCAGGTGGATTGTGTTGCGGTCGCCGCCGAAGGTGCCCGATCCGGGCGAGACGTCGTTGGCGAGGATCCAATCACAGCGCTTGCGCAGGCGCTTCTGCCGAGCATTCTCGACGACGTCGTCGGTCTCTGCCGCAAAGCCGATGACGAGCGCCGGCCGGTCGTTGCCGCGGCGGGCGATAGAGGCGAGGATGTCCGGGTTCTCGGCGAGGCGCAGCACCGGCGGGCCGCGGCCGTCCTTCTTCAGCTTGTGCCGGACGGCGGTCTCGACGCGCCAATCGGCGACTGCCGCCGCCATCACCGCGACATCGACGGGGAGCGTCGCCTCGCAGGCGGCCAGCATGTCAGCGGCCGTCTCGACCGGCATCAATCTGACACCGGCCGGCGCGGGCTCTTGCGTCGGCCCCGAGACGAGCACCGTCTCGGCGCCGAGTGCCGCAAGCGCCGCGGCGATCGCGTGGCCCTGCTTGCCCGAGGAGTGGTTCGAGATATAGCGCACGGGATCGATCGGCTCGCGGGTCGGCCCGCTCGTCACCAGCGCCCGTTTTCCGGCAAGCCTCGTGTCGTCGGCCAAGACGCGCTCGATCGTGGCGACAATCTCCAGCGGTTCGGCCATGCGTCCCGAGCCGACCTCGCCGCAGGCGAGCTCCCCCGAGCCGGGCCCGACGCGCTTGATGCCGCGCGCCTCGATTGTTGCCAAATTGGCCTGAGTCGCGGGATGCGCCCACATCATCAAATTCATCGTCGGCGCGATCAGCACCGGCTTGTCCGAAGCGAGCAGTGCGGTCGTCGCGAGGTCGTCGGCCAGGCCCATCGCCATCCGCGCGATCAGATCCGCGCTCGCCGGGGCGACAACGATGAGGTCGGCTTCGCGCGACAACCGGATATGGCCCATCTCGCTCTCGTCGGTCAGCGACCAGAGATCGGTATAGACCTTGTCCTCGCTCAACGAAGCGACCGCCAGCGGGGTCACGAAATGATGCGCCGCCGCGGTCATGATGCAGCGTACCGCCGCATTCCTCTCGCGCAGCCGGCGGATCAGCTCGAGGCTCTTGTAGGCGGCGATCCCGCCGGAAATGATAAGCAGTATGCGCCGGTCCTGAAGCAAATCGATCCTCCGCCGCGGTCAGCCCACGCCAGTATGCTACCGCCCGAAGACAAGGGCGAGAGCGATCGCGACCAGTGCGGCCGTGACGAGCCATACCGGAACCAGCAGGATCGCCAGATGGCGGGCACGCTTGGCTGCCTGGACAGCCAGCGTCTCGGCGTGCATGACCACACCTTCGCGCGACCAGTCGCTGACCAGAGCCTCGAGGCTGCGTATCAGCCGCGGCACCCCTTCGATTACCTCGGCGAGGGTGTCGAGCTGCCGGCGTAGTTTCGCCTCGGGGCCGCGGTTGTCGCGCATCCAGGCCTCGATCAGGGGCCGCGCCAGCGCCCAGATGTTGACCTCGGGGTCGAGGCGACGGCCCAGCCCCTCGACTTGCATCATCGTTTTCTGAAGGAGCAGGAGCTGCGGCTGGGTCTCCATCTCGAACTGCTCGGTGACCTGAAAAAGCTGGGCGAGCAGGCGCGCGAACGAGATCTCTTGCAGCGGCTGGCCGAGGATCGGCTCGCCAATCGCACGGCACGCCTGAGCGAAGGCGTCGACCGACCGAGCCGGTGGGACATAGCCGGCGGCGAAATGGACTTCCGCCACGCGACGGTAGTCGCCGGTCAGGAAACCGAGCAGCATCTCAGCGAGGTAGAAACGGGTCGCGCGGTCGAGCCGGCCCATGATGCCGAAATCGACGACGACGATCGCGCCCGAGGCTTCGACGAACATGTTTCCGGGATGGACATCGGCATGAAAGAAACCGTCGCGGAACACTTGGTTAAAAAACGCCCCGGTGGCCTTGATCGACAGATCTTCGATCCGGTGCCCGGCGGCCGTCAGCGCCGCGCGGTCGTCGACCCGAACCCCGGAGATCCGTTCCAATGTCAGCACGCTGCGGCCGGTGCGCGGCCAATCGACCCGCGGCACGCGAAAATCCGGGTCCCCGGCGAAATTCTCGGCGAGCTCCGAGGCCGCGGCTGCCTCGAAGCGTAGGTCCATCTCGAACCGCACCACGTCGGCCAACATCTGCACGACCTCGACCGGTTTCAGCCGGCGCAGCATGGGCTGAAGACGCTCGCTCAATGAGGCGAGCCACAAGAAGAGGTCGAGGTCGCGCGAAAACGCCTCGATGATGCCCGGTCGCAACACCTTTACCGCAACATCGTGCCCGTCGGTCGTCCGGGCGAAATGGACCTGGGCGATCGAAGCCGCTGCGACGGCGGTGTCGTCGAACGAGGCGAACAATGTCTCGAGCGGCCGGCCGAACTCGGCCTCGATCAGCGCCCGCGCCTCGCGTCCCGGAAACGGCGGCAGCCGGTCTTGCAGGCTCGCCAGATCGAGGGTGATCTCCTCGCCGAAGAGGTCGGCTCTGGTCGACAGGAGCTGGCCGAGCTTGATGAAGCTCGGGCCCAACTCGCCGAATGCCGCGGCGAGCCGTTGGCCCGGGCGCGGCGCGGCCGGGGTAGCGCGCCGCGCCAGGACGCG
>DATNKF010000544.1:0-3372 GCA_035603555.1 Allostellaceae bacterium | reverse complement strand
AACATGTTGTCGCCAAAGCGGCTCAGGATGCGCTCCCCGATCTCGGAACGCTCCTCGCGGATGCTCTTTGCCCAAGTCTGCACCAAATTGGTGAACACGTCGCGATTGTCGGCATGGCCGATCGGGTTCTGCAGCACCGCGGCGGTAACCCGGCTCGACGCCAGCTCGCACAAGGTCAGACAGAACGAGGCGCCGATGCAGCCGCCCATGACGTGAAACCGGTCGAGCCCGAGATGGTCGGCCAATGCCAGGTGGTCGGCGGCGTAGATGTGCCAGTCGTCGCTGCCGTCGATCTGGGTGCGCGAGCGCCCGGCATTGCGCTGATCCATCGCGACGACCCGATATTTGTCGCCGAGCACCGCCATCGGGTCCATCCAGGGGGCGGGTGCGGTCGGGTTCGACGGGCTGTGCCGCCAGAAAGCGAGTTCCGAGCGCAGCCCGCCCGGTGCGAAGATCATCAGCGGAAAGCCGCTGCCGTGCACCTCGTAATAGATCTCGCCGTCCGGAATCTTGAGTATCGGCATGAGCCCCTTCTTACTTCGGTTGTGGTCACGGCAACTCCCGGGTCAGATGGCGCAGAGGTTCCATCCGATCGTGGAGCACGCGAACGATGATTACTCCGTCGCGCCCATCATCGAGGTGCCCGCGGAGGTAGTAGACAACATGCGAGGCCGCGCCACGGCGACGCGCAGCGAGTTCGACATGAAGCGACCGGAGGCCGCTTGCGAGCTCATCTCTTTGACGAGACCCCGGACGTTCCGGGTTCTCGGCGACCATCCTGATCGTCCTGTCGATAAGCACGCTGTACCGCTTGCGTTGCAATCGTCCAAATTGCCGCCCCGTCTCTCGCAGGATGTCAACGACATCCTGTGCTGCGGCCTCGGTGAGCTGATGGTCCAAGGTTGCCTAGGCAGGTGCCTCACCCTCCGCGTCCAATTCGGCGGCGATTTCGGCGACCGATCGTTTTGAAAGACGGGCGGAACGCGCTTGCTCGACGCCGATGCCCACCTCGCGGCGAAGGATCAGGATCTTCTCATGGTAGGCTGCCTTCTCACGCCGCAGCAGCCGTAGGCCGTCGCGCACGACCTCGCTGGCGCTTGCATATTCGCCCGAAGCGACCTCGCCTTCGACAAAGGCCGCGAATTCCTCCGACAAGCTAACGTTCATTGTTGCCATCGGCCTGCTCCCAGGTGTCATGCGAAAGTATGATACTTTGGCAAAAATTGTCAATCACCATACCGGAGCGGTTGTCTTCGCGCCGCTGACCGGGCAAGCTTCGCTCTCCAGTCGCCAAGGGAGGAAGACGCGATGGCCATCGAACAGATGCTGACCGAAGAAATGCCGGCGAGTGCGCTCGTCGCCCGGGTTCTCGAGGAAGCCGGGATCGAGATGGTCTTCGGCATTTCCGGCGGCCATACCGGCCGGATCGTCTCCGGGCTCAGCAAATACCAGAACTCGATCCGTACCGTATTGGTGCGCGAGGAATCGCTGGGCGGGGTCATGGCCGAGATCTACGGCAGGCTGACGCGGCGGCCCGGCGTCTTGCTCGGGCAAGGCCCGTGGGTGCTGGGCAATGGCCTCCTCGGCACGATCGAGGCGTACCTGTCGAGCTCGCCGATGCTGCTGCTGACCGATTTCAGCGACGCACCGCGGTTCATGTTGCATGCGCCCTACCAGCAGGCGACCGGAGATTGGGGGAGCTGGGACGCGCGGCGCGCCTTCAGCGGCGTCACCAAGCATGTCATGCAGGCCCACGATCCGATCGGCGCGGTGCAGGCGACCCAGCTCGGCATCAAACATGCGATGGCCGGGCAGCCGGGTCCGGTCGCCATTCTCTACAGCCATGATTCGCTGGCGGGCACGGTCGCCCCGGACTCGCAGCCGACCCTCTACCCGACCCGCCACTACCTGCCGCCCGCCCCGCCACCCGCCGAGACGGTCCGAGTCGAGGCCGCAGCCAAGGCAATCCTCGCGGCGCAAAAGCCGGTGGTGATTGCCGGCAACGGGGTGCGCATCGCGCAAGCTTATGACCAGCTGCGACGGCTGGCCGAGACCGCCGGCCTGCCGGTAGCGACGACGGCTGCGGGCAAGGGCTGCTTTGCCGAGACCCATCCGTTCGCACTCGGGGTGTTCGGCACCTTCGGCACGGAAGCGGGTAATGCCTGTGTGGCCGAGGCCGACCTCGTGCTGGTCGTCGGCTCGAAATTGTCGCCGAGCGATACTGCGTGGGAGAACCGCGCATTGCTCGACCCGGTGCGCCAGACCTTCGTCCAGATCGACATCGAGCCGCGCAATGCGTCGTGGAATTATCCGGCCGAGCACGTGCTGGTCGCCGACGCCGCGGTGGCGCTCGGTCAGCTGATCGAGGCGGTCGGGTCACCCGGACCGAGGCGCCGGCAGGATGCCGAGCGGCGCGTCGCCGCCCACCGCGAGCGGCACGGCTATTTCAACGACCGCGCCTTTTTCGCCGACGATGTGCCGATCCTGCCACAGCGGGTCATCGGCGAATTGCAGCGCGGGCTGCCGGAGGACGCGATCGTCACCTGCGACGCGGGCGAGAATCGCATCATGATGACGCATTTCTACCAGACGAAGGCGGCGGAAGGCTTTCTGCAGGCCGCGGGCTCCGGGCCGATGGGCTTCGGCATCCCGGCCGCACTCGGGGCAAAGCTCGTGCATCCCGACCGGCCGGTCGTCGCTGTCGTCGGCGATGGCGGCTTTGCGATGACGATGAACGGGCTGATGACCGCGGTCGAGCAGGACATTCCGATCATCACCGTCGTCTTCAACAACAACGCACTCGGCTGGGTGTTGCACGGTTCCGGTCCGTTCGCGGCCGAGTTCAAGGATTGGGATCACGCGGCAATCGCGCGGTCGCTCGGCTGCCGCGGCGTGCGGGTCGAAGAGCCGGCGGACCTGGCCCCGGCACTGCGAGAGGCGCTCGCCGCGCGTCAGCCGACCGTGATCGATGTCAGGACCTCGCTCAAAGTCACCTTCGCCGACATTACGTCACAGTTGGCGAAAGACGCCTCTCCGCGCCGAAGGTAGCTCCATCACGTCAATAAGGAGGCACTAATGGCTCTCGTACCGCTGGCCACCAAGGGCAATTACTTTCACGTCTACGATTTCCGGGTCAAATCCGGCACGGGCGATCAGTTCATCGAGCTCTTCAACAAGTTCGATTACGGCGACAACAACCCGTTTCATCGTTCGGACAAGCAGGTCAAGGACGGGGTGCTGTGCCGCGACGCAGGAGATCCCGATCATTTCTATCTGATCGGGGAATGGACCGATATCGAGGAGCACCGGCGCATCCGCGAGCGGGTAGCCCGCGAGATCCGGCCTGAGTTTGTCAAGCTGATCGTTGAGGGG
>DATNKF010000543.1:0-4444 GCA_035603555.1 Allostellaceae bacterium | reverse complement strand
CACGCCGAGCGAGGTCGCGGTCACGCAATTCGCCTTCCCCGATGCGATCAAATCCGCACCGCTCGATCCACCCGTAGCGCCCTGGGGCGACTTTAGCGATGCTGCTGACTATCGCCGGAAATTCCCCGACGGCCGAATCGGATCCAACCCCGCCTTGGCAACGCCCGAAGCAGGCCGCCGCCTCTACGATGCCGCGGTTGCCGCGCTGGCATCGGATTATCTCGGCTGGGTTGCCGCCTAAAGACTGGTGCCTCCGATTAGTGACCGCCGCGTTCGAACCGGATCGCCGGCGGCGAGAGTGCATCCCGGCACATGACTGTCACGATACGGAGCAACCAGCTAATCCTTGCGAAGTCGTCATTTTTATGGTTAATATACATCCCGGGCCATGAGGCATCAGACAGTTGATCCCATGGTCCAGGCTTCCGGTTGACGCCGAACCCAGCTTGACACAATTTTAACCCTTAGACCGCGATGGAATAAAGGTTGAAGATATTCGGCTGGATCTTTGCATGACATCAGCCGGCTCGAGCCTGTCTTCTGGGACCTTTGCGACCCCCGACGCTGGGTCGGGCTATTTTGCTACTGCAGAGCACTACCGGCACCTTGCAAAAGGGGTGGTTGACGCCTTGTACCGGGGGGGCGTGGTTCTCGTATCCGGAGATCCGTCCGCATGCCTGGCGATGCTCACCGAGGCGCTGAGGAACGCAGCAGCGCCGCGGGACGTGATCGAAATCTCCTGCAACCCTGCGCTTGACTTTAGCGAGCTATACGCTCGCAGCGGTTCGGCACGAGCTGATCAGCCGACCCCCGCCGAGGCTGCAGGCGAGGCGGCCGAGGGCGCGGTGCCCCGTCCTCCAATATACGTCTTTGACGATGTGGACCGGCTTTCGCATGCCCAGATTGAGGCTCTTCTCGACGCGACCCAGGCCGTACCGCTGAGCACCCCGACGCCTAGAGCGGGTGTGCTGGTGGCGAATTCATCCTTCCCCAGCTCGCTCGAAAAGCCGGTGCCAGACCTCCTCAAGGGACGGCTCGCAGCGCACCTACACCTCCAGCAGCTCGACCGTGACGAGATCGAGGCATTTCTTCGTTATCAACTGCCGCCGGACGGCGGGTCGAACCTCCTCACGGCACAACGTGTGGCGCTGATCGCGATCACCTCGGGGGGTGATCCCGCGGTGGTCAACCGCCTGGCGCGTCGTATGTTCGCCGAACCCAGCGAGAGCGTCGCTGGGGCCGAGATCGCGGCGGCGAGGGAAAGCTGGCGCCAACGTGCAGGAATCTTCATTTGCCTCGGCATCTTCGCGCTGTTCGTGAGCGCCGTAGGTTCGAGAGATCTCAGCGGTCTTCTGGGTAATCATGTACTGACGCAGAGCGACAACATCGTCCCTGCCGCGGGGATGTCGGCCCAAGTGGCTCTGCCCGAACCGCCCCCGATCGCGGCTGGCTCGTCACCGGCTGGCATTGCCGATCCACCACGCGCGGCCGTGGACATCAAGGCGGCGATGGAACCGGCCGGCAGCGAGCGACCGCCCGCCGCTCCTCCGTCGCTCCCGGCGCCCGAACCGAAGGGGATGCGGCTATCTGCCGACGAGGTCACTGCTCTCGTGGCGCGCGGTGATGTCTTTCTTGCTGCCGGGGATATCGCCTCGGCGCGGCTCTTCTTCCAGCGTGCCGCCGATGCCGGCGACGGCCGCGCGGCGATGCGCATGGCGATGACCTTTGATGCGGCCTTTCTCGAGCGCGCTGGAGTGCATGGCCTGCGCAGCGATCCGGAGCGTGCCGCCTTCTGGTATCAGCGTGCGCGCGATCTCGGCGCTGTCAAGGCGGAGCGCGCTGTGACCCCTTCAAGCGAGCCGTCTCAGCCCCGTTGAAAAGAAACCGACGCTGGCCGAGGTAAGGTGGGCATGGATACGGTGTTCACCACCCCGCCGCCGGCAACACCGCTGCGCACCGCTATTCGCGACAGCTGCCGCATCGACGAGACCACTGCGGCAGCGCGCATCCTCGCTGCGGCCGAAATCCCGGCAGACATGCGCGATCGCATCGCCGAACGCGCGCGCCGCCTCGTCGCTGCGGTCCGCCGAGAGCGGCTGGGCAAGGGCGGCATCGACGCTTTTTTGCACGAATATTCGCTGTCCTCCCCGGAAGGGGTGGCGTTGCTGTGTCTCGCCGAAGCCTTGCTGCGGATCCCCGATGCGGAGACGATCGACCGGCTGATCCGCGACAAGATCGGCGAAGCCGACTGGGAACGCCATCTCGGGCATTCGCAATCGATCTTCGTCAACGCTTCGACCTGGGCATTGATGCTGACCGGCCGCCTGCTGCGCTCCGAGGGGGCGGAGCACGATCTGCGCGCCACCCTGCGCCGACTGTTCGTTCGGTCCGGTGAACCGGTCGTGCGCCAAGCAGTGACCGCAGCGATGCATATTCTCGGACGTCAGTTCGTCATGGGGCGCGCGATCGAAGAGGCGCTGGAGCGGGCGCGTGAGGCCGAGCCAGAAGGCTATCGGCATTCCTACGACATGCTCGGAGAAGCTGCTCACACCGCGGCGGACGCCGCGCGCTACGCTGCCGCCTACGAGGCCGCCATCATCGCGATCGGCGCGTCGGCACGGGGCCGTGATGTCCTCGAGGCCCCCGGCATCTCGGTCAAACTGTCGGCACTGCACCCGCGCTACGAGATGGCGCAGCACGACCGGGTGCTCGCTGAAATGTCCCCCGTCTTGCTCGAACTCGCGCGCCACGCCCGGCGGGTCGGCATCGGTCTGACGATCGATGCCGAGGAGGCCGACCGCCTCGACCTCTCGCTCGATCTCCTCGAGGGGTTGGCGCTCGCCCCCGATCTTGCCGGCTGGAACGGGCTCGGTCTTGCCGTGCAAGCCTATCAGAAGCGGGCCCTTCCGCTGATCGAGTGGCTGGCTGATCTGGCCCAGCGAGGCCGGCGGCGGCTGATGGTGCGGCTTGTCAAAGGCGCTTATTGGGACAGCGAGATCAAGCGCACTCAGGAGCGCGGGCTCGACGGCTACCCGGTCTATACCCGAAAGGTCGCGACCGACGTCTCCTATCTCGCCTGCGCGGGCCGGATGCTGGCGTACGGGCCGGTCTTCTATCCACAGTTCGCGACCCACAACGCACACACGGTGGCGGCTGTCCTTGAACTCGCCGGCACGGGCCGGGATTACGAGTTTCAGCGCCTGCATGGGATGGGCGAGGCGCTCTACGAGCAAATCGTCGGGCCAGAACGGATGGATCGGCCGTGCCGGGTCTACGCCCCGGTCGGCAGCCACGAGGACCTGCTTCCCTATCTGGTGCGGCGGCTGCTCGAAAACGGCGCCAACACCTCCTTCGTCAACCGCATCGTCGACGATACGCAGCCGATCGACGAGATCATCGCCGACCCAGTTGCCCGCCTCGCCCGACTGCCGGTGAAGCCGCACCCCAAGATCCCGCTGCCCCGCGACCTCTATGGCCCGGCCCGGCAAAATTCGCGCGGGCTCGACTTGAACCATCCGCCGGTGCTGGCCGATTTGCGCGGCGCGCTCGCCGAGGCGCTCCGCCGGCCATGGACGGCTGCACCGATCATCGGCGGCGTCGAGCAGCCGGGGACGGGCGAGCCGGTCCTCGATCCGAGCGACCGGCGCCGTCAGGTCGGGTCCGTCGTCGCGGCCGGGCCCGAGGAGCTCGATCGGGCGCTCGCCCGCGCATTTCGCGCTGCATCCTCCTGGGATCGCAAGCCGGCCGGCGAACGTGCCGCCGCTCTGGAACGTGCCGCCGATCTCTTCGAGGACCATATGGCCGAGCTGATGGCGCTGATCATCCGCGAGGGCGGTCGCACGGTCCCGGCGGCACTGGCCGAGGTGCGCGAGGCGGTCGACTGCCTGCGCTATTACGCGCTGCGCGGGCGGGCCGATTTCGCCGTACCGGAGCGGCTGCCCGGCCCCACGGGCGAGCGCAACGAGATCGCCCTCCATGGTCGCGGCGTCTTTGCCTGCATCTCGCCGTGGAATTTTCCGCTGGCTATCTTCACCGGCCAGATCACCGCGGCACTCGCCGCCGGCAACGCGGTTGTCGCCAAGCCGGCCGAGCAGACCCCGCTGGTCGCCGCCGCCGCCGTGCGGCTATTGCATCAGGCGGGCATCCCCGGCGACGTGCTTCACCTCCTGCCGGGGACCGGCGAAGCCGTCGGTGCGCCGCTCGTCAACGATCCGCGGATCGCCGGGATCGCGTTCACCGGGTCGACCGAGACCGCGCGGCGGATCAACCTCGATCTCGCCCGCCGCCCGGGGCCGATCGTGCCGTTGATCGCCGAGACCGGCGGGCAGAACGCGATGATCGTCGATTCCTCGGCACTCGCCGAGCAGGTCGTCGTCGATGTCCCGACCTCCGCCTTCGACAGCGCCGGGCAGCGCTGCTCGTCGTTGCGGCTGCTCTACCTGCA
>DATNKF010000542.1:0-6672 GCA_035603555.1 Allostellaceae bacterium | reverse complement strand
GGACGCCTTCAGCGTGTGCCGGATCGAGATGGAGAATTTCGAGGCCGACGATCTGATCGCGACCTATGCACGGCATGCCGTCGAGGCCGGCTCCAAAGTGACGATCCTCTCATCCGACAAGGACATGATGCAGCTCGTCGCGGACGGCAGGATCATGATGCGCGACCCGATGACCGATCGGCCGATCGCCGAGGCCGAGGTGCGCGAGAAGTTCGGCGTCGGGCCGAACAAAGTTGTCGAAGTGCAGGCACTCTGCGGCGACAGCACCGACAACGTGCCGGGGGTGCCCGGGATCGGCGTCAAGACCGCGGCCGAATTGATCAATACCTATGGCAACCTCGAAACCCTGCTCGCGCGCACAAATGAGATCAAACAGCCAAAGCGGCGCGAGGCGCTGATCGAGAACGCGGCCAAAGCACGATTGTCGAAGGAATTGGTCAAGCTCGACGACAGCGTGCCGCTGCCCTGCCCTCTATCGGCGCTCAAAGTGAAGCCTTACGACCCGGAGAAGCTCTTTCCGTTTCTCGAGGAGATGGAATTGCGCGCCCTCAAGTCGCGCATCGAGCGCCGGCTCGACATAACCGCCCCCCTCCCGACGGGTCCGAGCGATCCGGTGATCCCCGAAATCCCACCTTTTACGGCACCGCGCACTTACGCCCTCGTCGAAACCATCGAAGGTCTAGACCACTGGATCGAGGCGGCATGCCAGGCGGGAGCGGTCGCGATCTGGCCGGAGGGCAGTGCCGTTGCCGGCAGCCGGCCTGCTCTTGCCGGGATTGGGCTGGCATTGGCCCCGGGGCTCGCCGCCTATGTCCCGCTCGCGCATCGGGCCGCCGGGACCCTCGATCTGAGCGGAGCTGCCGGGTTTGCCCCCGAAACCGCCATAGAGCGCTTACGGCCCCTTCTCGAGGATCCCGGGGTCCTCAAGATCGGCCACGATGTCAAGACCGCCGCGCATCTGCTGTCGCGCTATGGGGTGCAGCTCGCACCTTATGACTGCACGATGCTGATGTCCTACGTGCTCGATGGCGGCCAATTCGAGCATGCGATCGAAGATGTCGTCCGGCGCTCGTTCGAACACGAGCTTGCGCCGCTGAAGCAGCTGGTCGGCACGGGCAAGAGCCTGATCGCCTTCGCTGAGGTGCCTCCGGAGGCCGCACGCGACTTTGTCGCCGAGCGCGCCGACGCCGCTCTGCGGCTGCACATGCTGCTGAAGGCGCGCCTGGTGCGCGACAGAATGACCGCGTTCTACGAGACGATCGAGCGGCCGCTGGTATCGGTCGTCGCCGCGATGGAGTGCCAAGGGATCAAGGTCGACCGTGCCGCCCTCGCCGAGTTGTCGCGGGATTTCACGCGGCGCATCGCCGAGATCGAGCAAAGGATTTTCCGCGCCGTCGGCAACGAGTTCAACATCGGGTCGACCAAGCAGCTCGGCGACGTGCTGTTCGAAAAGCTGGGTCTTCCGGGCGGCAAGAAAGGCAAGACCGGCGCTTACGGCACCGACGCCTCGATCCTCGAAGAGCTGGCCCCGCTGCACGAGGTGCCGAGCCAAGTCCTCGAGTGGCGTCAGCTGACCAAGCTCAGATCGACCTATGCCGACGCGTTGGCAGAAGAGATCGACCGCGAGACCGGACGGGTGCACACCTCCTACGCGCTCGCCGTGGCCGCCACAGGGCGGTTCTCGTCGAACAATCCCAACCTGCAGAACATCCCGATCCGCACCGAGGAAGGCCGCCGCATCCGCCGCGCCTTTGTCGCCGAACCCGGGCACCTCTTGCTGTCGGCCGATTACAGCCAGATCGAATTACGCCTCGCCGCGCACGTTGCCGATGTCCCCGAGCTCAAGCAGGCCTTCCGCGACGGGATCGACATTCACGCGCTGACCGCGAGCCAGGTGTTCGGCGTGCCGCTCGCCGCGATGGACGCCAACACCCGACGGCGGGCGAAGGCGATCAATTTCGGCATCATCTACGGGATCAGCGCCTTTGGCCTGGGTGCGCAGATCGGTGTGCCGCAGGCCGAGGCGGCGGCCTATATCCGCGCCTATTTCGACCGCTTTCCGGCGATCCGCGCCTATATGGAGCGGATCAAGACCGATTGCCGCCGTACCGGCTATGTCGAGACGATCTTCGGGCGCAAATGCTTCATCTCCGGGATCCGCGACGCCAACCCGGCGCGCCGGGCCGGGGCCGAGCGGCAGGCGATCAACGCGCCGCTGCAGGGCTCGGCCGCCGACATCATCAAGCGCGCGATGGGCCGCATCCCGGCCGCACTCGCTGGCGCGGGCCTGAAGGCCCACATGCTCTTACAGGTCCACGACGAGCTGCTGTTCGAAGTGCCGGAAGCCGAGGCCGACGACACCGCACGGGTCGTCAAGGGGGTGATGGAAGGCGCCTGCGCGCCGCGCTGCGAGCTCTCCGTCCCGCTCGTCGTCGAGACCGGAAAGGGCATGAATTGGGACGAGGCGCATTAATGCGCAGGAGAAAAGAAGCCGTTTCAGAGGGTCCGGGGCCGCTCGAGGCGGACGATCTTTTCGAGATGGCGAACCTCTTCCCCAGGACCACGGGGCTACCGATGACGGTATGGGTCAGCCCTCGCGGGAACGCGCGTCATGACGTGAGGATCAAAGTCAATTTGACCCACGGCAATCAGATGAACGTGGCAAATACGGCTGTTGTCGGTGTGCGACCGGTGCCGCGTCTCATCGCAGGCCGGCTCTCCCCGGATGACGAACAAGCAGTATTTCAGTGGCTCTCGCTGAACGCCCCCGCCTTGGTCGCTTATTGGGAAGGCCAGATCGATACGGTCCAGCTTGGCCAGATGCTGCAGCCAATTCCGCAGTAACCCGAACCCCTAGCCACTAGGCTGGGAACAACGCTTTTCCTAATCAGGCAAGCCTGAGATCAGATAAAGCGTTTGCAGGATCTGGCTCGGCTTGGCCTTGCCGCCAAAGGTGCGCTCAAAGATCGCGGCGATCTCTTCCGAGCGGTAGATATGGCTGAGGGCGCGGTCGACGGCGAGCCGAAAGTCGCTGTCGCCGCGAGGCAGCGCCAACGCGTAAGGCTCGACGCTCAGGTAGTCGTCGGCAAGCCGCAGCTTCTCGGGCGCTTTGCTGTCCTTGATCAGAAACAGCAGGATCGACCGGTCGGCGAAGTAAGCCGAGATCTTGTCGTCGTCGAGCATCGCCAGGCCGTCGCCGTGGGTCTTGACCGCGACGACTTCGGCGCCAATTCCGGCGTCCTTCAGCGAGTTGCGCAACGACTCCTCGGTCGTCGTGCCAGCTACCACCCCGACCTTTCGGCCGGTAAGTTCATCGAGTTTCTTCGGGCCATCGGCGCGCATCATCAGGCTGGCACCGTCAAGGAAAGTCGGAATCGAGAAATCGACCAGCTGGCGCCGAGACAAAGTAGCGCTCGTCGGCTCGCAGAGAAGGTCGGCTTTTTGCTGTGTTATCGCATCGAACCGGTCCGCGGCGGTAACCGGAACATAGGCCACGCTCAGCGAGGGCAGGTTGCGCTCCTCCGACACTTTCTTGGCAACCGCTCGACAGAGGTCGACCATAAAACCGGCGGGCTCCCCGATTTTGTCCTTGAAGGAAAAAGGCGGCGCATCTTCGCGATAGGCGATGCGGATCGCTTTCTCCTGCACGACGCGGTCCAGCGCGCCGGCCGAGGCGGCACCGAGTGTCATCACCAATGCCGCGCCGGTCGCAGCGGCGAGCCAGATTTTGTGCGCCAGGTTCATGATCATCATAATAAAAATCGGCCGGACGCGAGGTCCGGCCGATCGAGGGTGTTTCCGGAGAAACCGAAGCAGCTAGTCGCGGCGGACGCCGAGCAGCTGCATCAACATCATGAACAGGTTGATGAAGTCGAGGTAGAGGCGCAACGCCCCCATGATCGCCTTCTTGCTGCCGGTCTCGTAATCATCGCCCTCGTAATACATCTCCTTGATCTGCTGCGTATCCCACGCGGTCAGGCCGGTGAAGACGATGACGCCGATGACCGAGATCGCGAATTGCAATGCCGAGGAGGCAAGGAAGATGTTCACGAGCCCGGCGATGATGATGCCGATCAGCCCCATGAACAGAAACGCGCCGAATTGCGACAGGTCGCGCTGCGTCGTGTAGCCGTAAAAGCTCATCGCGGCGAAGGTGCCGGCGGTGATGAAGAACACCCGCGCCACACTCGTCCCGGTGAAGACCAGGAACACCATCGCGAGCGACAATCCCATCAGCCCGGCGTAAAGCCAGAACACCATCTGCGCGGTGCTAGCCTGCATCCGCTGAATCCCGAAGCTCATCAGCATGACGAGCCCGAGCGGCGCCAGGATCACCAGCCAGATCAAGGGCGTGCGAGCGATCGACTCGTAAAAGCCGGAATAAGCGGCGACATAGGCCACGATGCCCGTTAACGCCAGCCCCGACGCCATATAGTTGTAGACGCGAAGCATGTACTCCCGAAGGCCGGCATCGACGCCGACCACGGTGTCCGCCGGCCGCGTCGTCCAGCGGGGCTGCGAACCTAGAGCCATAAACCCCCTCCAAGGAGAGAAGCGAGAGCGAGGCCGATTCCTCGTCACCCGCGATATTGGCACAAAACGGGATCTTTTCAATAACCCGCTGGGTGGCCCTTTCACCGCGATTCTCAACCACTGCCTCGGAAAAAACTACTCGTTGCGCAGATAGGGGGCAGCCTTGGCCCCGAGCGCTCGCCAGGTGCCGGCAAAGCCGAGCGCCAGGGTCAGCAGGGTGGCCATCCCGGCCGTCCACAACAGCGGGACCGGCAGAAAGACCCATCCTATCTTCATCAGCCGGGTGACCAGAAGATAGGCGGCGAGGGTCCCGAACGCGCAAGCGACGAGTGCCGTCAGCACGCCGAGCAGGCCGTGCTCGATCAGGAAGGCACGGGCTACCGCGCTGCGGGTCGCCCCCAGCACTTTTAATACGACCGCATCGTATACGCGTCGGTGGTGACCCGCCGCGATCGCTCCGCCGAGCACCAACGTGCCCGCGGCAAGGGCAACAAGTGCGGTCAGACGGACAGCGTTGCCGATCGTACCGATCAGGCGATCGAGCGCCGCAAGCGCCTCACGAACCTGGATCGCCGAGACGTTGGGAAACCGATCGGTGACGGTGCGCACCAGCTTTTCCTCCTCGGCGGGTGGCAGATAAACGGCGGCGAGGTGGGTCTGGGGCGCTCCCTCGAGCGTGCCGGGGGCAAAGACCAGGGTGAAGTTGATACCCAAACGCTCCCAATCGATCGAACGCAGATTTGCAATGACCGCGGTGATCTCACGACCGAGCAGGTTGACGCTGATTGTGTCGCCGACCTCTAAGCCCATGCCGCGCGCCAGATCGGCATCAAAGGAGACCAGCGGCGGTCCGTGATAGTCGGACGGCCACCAGGTCCCGGCGGCGATTTGCGAGCCTTTCGGCAATGTCGAGGTGTAGGTCAGACCGCGGTCGCTGGCGAGCGCCCATTGCGCCCCGGGCGCTATCGTCGCCGCTTCGACCGGTACGCCGTTCAGCCGGGTGATGCGGCCGCGCAGCATCGGCACTTGGTCGAAGCGGGCGCCGGGCGTCGCCCGCACAAGCGCTTCGAAGCCGGCAAGCTGGTCCGGCTGGATATCGATGAAGAAGAAGCCGGGCGCCTCGGCCGGCAGGCGGTTTTCGACCTCGCGGGCAAGATTGCCCTGGACCAGTGCGATCGTGACGAGCACGGTCAGGCCGATGCCGAGGGACAGCACGATCTTGGCCGTCGGCGCACCCGGGCGGTGCAGATTGGCTAGCGCCAAGCGCAGTGCCGGACGGCGCACACCCCCGAACCGCCGCGAAGCGAGGACAATTGCTGCTCCCGCGGCGCGGAAGAGTACAAAAGCAGCGGCGGCGGCCAGGACGAACCACAGCCCAACCGTGTGATCCTGCGAGCTTCCGACCGCAAGGGCGGCGAGCCCGAGCGCCAGTAGGATGGTCGCGGCAAGCGCCGCCGTCGGCACCTGGCGCCGGGTCCGATCGATGGTGTCGCGGAACAGTGCCGCGGCCGGTACCCGACCGATAGCGGCAAGCGGCCACAGCGCAAAGACGAGCGTCGTTAACAACCCGAAGAGCGCGGCGAGTGCCAGCGGACCCGGATAAGCAGCGAACTGCACGGTCACCGGAAGCACGCGAGCAAGCAGCGGTCTTGCTGCCACCGGGACCATTGCCCCCAGCGCAAGGGCAGCTGCGATGCCGAACAGGGCGAGCGCAACAACCTCGACGAAGTAAACCGCGAAGACGAGCCGCGTCGAGGCGCCGAGGCATTTCAGAGTGGCGATGGTCGTGGTCTTGCCGGCGATGTAGAAGCCAACCGCATTGCCGATCCCGATCCCGCCTACCAGCAGAGCGGTGAGCCCGACGAGGTTGAGGTACTGCGCCAACCGGTCGATCAATCGCCGCAGGGCAGGTGAGGCCTCGCCGAAGGTGCGGACCTGCCAGCCGGCTGTCGGAAAATCGGCTCGTGCGCGCTCGGCCCAGGAGCGCGCGTCAACCGCGGGCGGCAGCCGCACCCGGTAATGATAGCTGACCAGGGCGCCCGGCCTTAGCAGGCCGGTTTCGGCGAGCGCTTGGGCCGCGATGATGACGCGCGGCCCGAACTGGAGCCCGCCCGCAGCAGCGTCGGGCTCGTGTTCTAT
>DATNKF010000541.1:0-9137 GCA_035603555.1 Allostellaceae bacterium | reverse complement strand
TTCGTAACGCCGGTGTGGAACCTTCTCCTATGATAGACCGTTGACGATAGAGGTGAGCTGCCGGACGCTCGCCTCCTTTTTCGCAGTCCGGCTTGGCAAAGTCTCCCTGTCGCGGGTTTGCCACCCGCTGCCTCGCCGGTGCTGGCCCCTGGTCGGCGCCGGCTTTTTTTGTCTGAACGCTCCTGCTCGTGAACCTCGGCGCTTCGTTCAAAATCGATCAGCTCCGCTACTCGCTTATTTGATCACCCCGTCGGCTTCGATCGAACGGCTGATAATCGCGCGGCAGTGAAGGCCCATGGAGGGTATCGTCAGCCGGTACAGCCGCAGCTCGCCGACCGAGCGCCAGGTTCGTCAGCGGCATCGTCAAAGCGGTGCACACCAACGACATCAAAATCAAAGCCGAGAATATCTGTGCGGATATCAGACCATTCTCACGGAAGATCGTGAGGATAACGACTTCCATCAGCCCCTTGGTCTGCATCAGCGAACCCAAGCCGATCGCAATCGGCCAGGGCTCGCCGACGGCGCGCGCCGCGATTGCTGTCCCGAGTATCTTGGCCCCGACCGCGAGCGAGGTGGTCACCAGGAAGATGGCGAGAAAGTCGGGCGAGGTGAGATCGATAAAGGTCTGCAGGCCGGTGAGGGTGAAGAAGAACGGCATCAGCAAGGTCATTGTGACAATCTCGATGCGGTCGAGTGTAGCTCGCCGCAGGGCCGCGGGTATCGCCACCCCAGCGATGAACGCACCCAGAATGTATTCGAGGCCGATCACCTGTGCCACGAGAGCCGAGGCGACGGCCACACCACCGACGATTGCCAGCCCGGAGTTGCTCAATCCGTCGCGCGTCGTCAAGCGGGTGGCCACGCGATCGAGCAGTCGGGGCACGATCCAAAACATGACCCCCAAATAGACCGGCAGCAGCAACAGCAAGGCGGGCGCCGCGCCGGGCGCCCCCAAGACTGCCAGCAATAGCGTCAGCATGACCCACAGCGCCGCGTCATTCATTGCGGCGAGCGACAGCGCCAATTGCCCGATGTGATGTGACAACAGATCCATCTCGCGCAATATCGCGCCGAGCACCGGCATGGCAGTCACGCTGGTGCAGATGCCGATCGCAAAGATGAAGTCAACAGGATGCGCGCTCGCCAGCGGATCGCGGGCGACGATCCACATCCCGCAGCCAAGACCGGCCACGAAGGGAACGGCCAGGCTCGCCCCGGCGACCATGCCAAGCGCAGCTGCACGGCCCCGCAGCCTTTTCAAGTCGAGATGCAAGCCGGTGATGAAGGCGAAAAGCAGCACCGCGATCAACGCAATGCCGCGCAACGGCGCAACCGTATCAGGTCGAAAGATCTCGCCAAAAAACTCCGGGTAGAGGCGGCCGAACAGTGATGGACCCATCACAACGCCGACCAGCACCTGCAGAACCGCGAGCGGCATGATGCGCCGCGACTTAAAGGCGGCGAATAGAATATACGGCAGCGGAATGAAGAGCAGACACTGCACAAGGAGTGTCTGGGTAAACGACATGTCCGATTGGCTCCTACCGTCCGTTGCTCGGGGCGCGCTGAAATCCTATCGTTGCGCAATAATTACGGTGTTGAAGCCCAGCAGGTCAAACCGACATTCCCCGCCTGCGGCCGGTAAGTGAGATTTCCCCTCTTTGCTGCCGATTTGCCGCAGGTGCAGCCAAGCGTCACACCAGGCTTAATGCACGATTGTTATCCGCCCGCGACCGGCCGAAAATCCTCACCCGCCTCGCTCCACAGGGCTGCGGCCGGGTATCGGCTACGCCAAAATTTCCGACATGTGATCGACGAAGCGCGTGGCAAGATTGATCATCTCCTGCGCTTCGGCCACAGTCATCCCGCTTGCGGGCCGATACTATAATCGGCGATTTCCTTGAACTTGTGTGCCAGTGCCAGGAAGCGAGTGAACGTACGGTCAATGCCCGGACCGATATCATGCTCGGAGAGTATTCTAAGGCTGGCCTTGCCCGGATTGTTGTGTGATCGCGCATGCCCTGAAAATAGGGCGTGTCGTATAAGCGCCGTTCTGAACCGGTTGAAATGGAGCCGTGAAATCCTCGCGGATCTGTTGAAGTAGAGAGACGCGGCAGTTTCATGTTTGATTTAAGTTTATGGGCGGCCTCGCCCGCCTGAATACCTGTCGAAACCGAGAAATAACGTAGCCGGTTCGACTCCAAGATATTAGGACGGGGCGCGGTCTGCTCAACGGCGGAGCGGCGGCAGTAAAATTGCCTCAATCGCATCGTATTAGGCTCTGAGGAGCGGCCTTCGAGCGCGGCGCGGGCAGCGACATGGTGGTGTGTGCTGGTGGCAGAGGATACGGAATGCGGGGAGCGGTTCGTGGCGGGGTCGGATGATCGTCCTCATTCGTGATCGCAACCATCGCGAGAACTCTTGCTGCTGATTCGCTGCAGATGGCGACGAGCGTAACATTAAACTCAATGCAGGGTTGTGGCTCCGTTCGTGCCAGTCGTGGCGCCCTTCACCCGCACTGCGCAGTGCGGGAGAGGGGCGGGTAACGGTGGCCTTCGGTTCAGCGCATTGTCGGCATGACGTATTCGGCGCCGGCGCGGATGCCGGCGGGCCAGCGCGCGGTCATCGTCTTGAGGCGGGTATAGAAGCGCACGCCTTCGGGGCCGTGCACCGCCATGTCGCCGAACAGCGAGCGCTTCCAGCCGCCAAAGCTGTGGAACGCCATCGGCACCGGGATCGGCACATTGATGCCGACCATGCCGATCTGGATGCGGTTCGAAAATTCGCGCGCAGCGTCGCCGTCACGCGTAAAGATCGCCGTTCCGTTGCCGTATTCGTGGTCGTTGACGAGCTTGGTGGCGGTGTCGAAATCAGGGGTGCGCACGACCGAGAGCACCGGCCCGAAGATTTCTTCCTTGTAGATCCGCATCTCCGGCGTCACCTCGTCGAAGAGGCAGCCGCCCAGAAAGAAGCCGTTCTCGTAGCCCTGCAATTTGAGCCCGCGGCCGTCGACGACGAGCTTGGCTCCTTCCCGGACCCCGAGATCGACATAGGAGCTGACCTTGTCGAGATGCTGGCGGGTGACGAGCGGACCCATCTCCGCTTCGGCATCGGTGCCGGGGCCGATCTTCAGCGAACGCACGCGCGGCACCAGCTTGTCGAGGAGCTTGTCGCCGACCCCGCCGACCGCCACGGCGACCGATACCGCCATGCAGCGCTCGCCGGCCGACCCGTAGGCTGCACCCATCAGCGCGTCGGTCGCCTGGTCGAGATCGGCGTCCGGCATCACCACCATGTGGTTCTTCGCACCACCCAAGGCCTGCACACGCTTGCCGGTCTGTGCGGCAGTCGCGTAGATGTATTGGGCGATCGCCGTCGAGCCGACAAAACTCACTGCGGCGACATCAGGGTGACGCAGCAAGGCGTCGACCGCCTCCTTGTCGCCATTGACGACGTTAAAAACACCCGGCGGCAGACCGGCCTCGGTCAAAAGTTCGGCGATGCGGAGGCCGGGCGACGGGTCGCGTTCCGACGGCTTCAGGACAAAGGTATTGCCGCAGGCAAGCGCCACCGGAAACATCCACATCGGCACCATGGCCGGGAAGTTGAAGGGGGTGATCCCGACGCAGACGCCGAGCGGCTGGCGCACCGACCAGCTGTCGATGCCGCGGCCGACCTGCTCGGTAAATTCGCCCTTGAGGAGATGCGGGATGCCGCAGGCGAACTCGACGACCTCGGTGCCGCGCACCACCTCGCCGGCCGCGTCTGACAATACCTTGCCGTGTTCCTCGCTGATCAGCCGAGCCAAGGCGCCGGCCTCGCGATCGAGGAGCTCGCGAAACTTGAACAGGATGCGCGCGCGGGTCAGCGGCGGTGTCGCCGCCCAGGCCGGGAACGCCGCGGCCGCCGCCTGCACCGCCCGATCGACCTCGGCGGCGCCGGCGAAGGCGACACCGCGGGTCCGCTCGCCGGTCGCGGGGTTGTAGACGTCACCCCAGCGCCCGCTTGTTCCGTCGACGCCCTTGCCGTCGATGTAATGCCGGATGTCGTTCATGGGATGAACCCGCTCGCAGTGTGCCTGATGCCGCATCATAGGCCCGCTGCTGTGTGGGGGGCAGCGGATTTTGTCGCGGAACTGTCCACCCGGAGAGCACTCACTTGAGCTTCATCTTCGGCAAGGTGCTGTGGGCGCTGCTGCAGCCCGGCAACTTGCTGCTGCTCGCGCTCCTCGGCGGGTTTCTGCTCCTCCTCGGTTCGCGCGGCCGGAGGGGCAAGATGCTGATCGGTCTCGCCGCTATCGGCTTCCTGGTGTTCGCCGTGGCGCCCGTCGGTCCTGCGATGCTGCTGGTTCTCGAGCAACGGTTTCCGCGGCCGCAAACGCTCCCGGACCGGATCGACGGGATCCTCGTGCTCGGCGGCGCGGTCGATTCCGGGCTTTCTCTGGCCTACGGGGAGACCGTATTCAACAGCTCGGTTGCACGGGTACTTGCCGGCATCGCGCTGGCCCGGCGTCATCCCGAGGCGAAGCTGGCACTCGTCGGCGGCGAAGGCGAGCTATTCCCGGTCGGGTTTGCCGAGGCGCGCGCGACATTCGGTTTCGTCCTCGATGAGGGGGTCGCTGCGACCCGCATCGTCGTCGAGGAGGAATCGCGCAGCACGCATGAAAACGCCGTCTTCGCCAAGGAATTAATCCGACCCGGCCCCGCCGAAACCTGGATTCTGGTCACCTCGGCTTTTCATATGCCGCGGGCCGTCGCCTCGTTCCGCGCCGTCGATTGGCCGGTTATCCCCTATCCGGTCGATTTTAAAGTTAGTCCGAAGACGGGCCTGCGGGCCAATTTCAACCTAACCGAAGGGCTTGGAACGGCAACCACCGCCGGCAAGGAGTGGGCGGGCCTCCTCGGCTACCGGCTGCGCGGGTGGACGGAAGAGTTTTTCCCGGCGGCCTCAGCAGGTACACGCTGATACTTACAAGCCATTGAACGCGCTATAAGCGGAGAATACGCTCCACGCCACCAGCACCGTCACCCCGGTCCAGTAAACCACACGATACATCGCACTCCCCCGCCGGGCGGACCACCGAACCTAATCTTACGCGCGCGCAAGACATTTCTTCCCCGACGCTCGAGACCACCTTGCCGGCGTGGCCGCTTGGTGTTCCGCACCATCCCTCTGATCGCCAATGATGGCGTATTTTCGGCGAGCGTCGGTTCGAGCCCGTCTCTCTCGGCGCTGCCGCGGCAGCGCATTCCGGCCGTGGGGTGTCAGTTCTTGAGCATTCCCTCCTTCAGTGCGGCCGTGTTGTACTCGATCATCCGGATGTAGGTCGGGGCCGGTCCGTCCTGCATTGAGAGCGCATCGGAGTAGAGCGGCGCGCCGAGCGTGGCGCCGGTCTCGCGGGCAATTGTTTCCATCAACCGTGGATCGGAGATGTTTTCCAGAAACAGCGCCTTGACGCCCTCGCGGCGAATCTGGCGGATCAGCTCGGCAACCGTCTTTGCCGAAGGCTCGCTCTCGGTGTTGAGCCCTTCGGGAGCCGTGAAGGCAACCCCGTAGGCCTTCCCATAATAGGCGAAGGCGGCATGGGTCGTGATGACCCGCCGCTTCTCAGGTAGGATCTCCCCTAATCTCTCGCGAACGCGCTGATCGAGCGCGTCGAGCTGGGCCTCGTAGCCTCGCAACCGCTGCTGGTAGGCCTCGGCATGTTCGGGATCGATGCCTGCCAGCGCCCGCATGATGTTCTTGGCATAGATGATTCCATTTCGCGGGTCCTGCCAGGCATGCGGGTCCGCGCTTCCCTCGGGCGTTGCGATCGGCGCGATGCCCACCGTGGCGACAACTAGCGGGCCGCGATATTGCGCCGACTGGGTCAACCGTGTCACCCAGCCTTCGAGCCGGAGACCGTTAACGACGAAGACCCGAGCCTGGGAAAGGAGCCGAACTTGATCCGGGCTCGGCTCGAAGACGTGCTCGTTCGCGTCGCGGCCGATCAGACTGGTAACGGCGACATCGCTGCCGCCGACCTCGTGGACCATGTCTTCCAGGATGCTGAACGAGACGACAACCCGGATCGGGGGCTGCGTTGCCCAGGCGGTCGGGAGCGACCAGACAAGGATCAAGCAAAGGCCGACGAGGCACCGGCTTATTTCGCTGGAGTGCATCGTGTGTCATACCACTTTAGCCCCGTCGCGAGTGAGCAACCGCATGAGCCCGAATGAAGCCTCGTCGCTGATCCCGGTAACTCTGCTGACCGGTTTTCTGGGCAGCGGCAAGACCACCGTGCTCAATCACGTGCTGAAGCAGCCCGACATGGCGGCGACAGCGGTGATCGTCAACGAATTCGGCGAGATCGGCCTCGACCATCTCCTCGTCGAGCAGTCGAGCGAGGATGTCGTGCTGCTCAACAGCGGCTGCCTGTGCTGCACCGTGCGCAATGACATCGTCGATACCTTGACCAACCTCTTCGTCGACCGGGTCAAGGGCAAGATCCCGTTCTTCACCCGTGTGGCGATCGAGACCACCGGCCTCGCCGACCCGGCGCCGATCCTCCATACCCTCATGACCGAGCCGATCGTCGCGGCGCGCTACATGCTCGACGGCGTCGTCACCACGGTTGATGCGATCAACGGCGCCGGCACGCTCGACCGCCAGCCCGAGGCGGTAAAGCAGGCGGCGGTGGCAGACCGCCTGCTGCTGACCAAGACCGACCTTGCGGAGCCCGCCGCGCGGCGGGGGCTCGAGACCCGGCTCGCCCTCCTCAACCCGAGCGCGCCGGTTATCCCGGTGGCGCAGGGTGCGGTCGATCCGGCGCTGCTGTTCAATCTCGGCTTCTTCGATCCCGCGACCAAGAGTGTCGATGTGCGGCGCTGGCTGCGCGACGAGGCGTTCGCCAGCGGGCACGAGCACGAGCACGGCGGCGACCATCTCGACCCCAACCGCCACGACGACCGCATCCGCGCGTTCTGCATTACCCGCGAGCAGCCGATCTCCTGGGCGGTGCTTTCGGGCTGGCTCGATGGGCTCGCGGCGATGCGGGGCGACGACCTGTTGCGAATGAAGGCGATCGTGGCGCTGAGCGACCGGCCCGACGAGCCCGTGGTGCTGCATGGGGTGCAGCACCTCTTTCACCCGCCGGTGCTGCTCCCGCAATGGCCGAGCGAAGACCGCCGCACGCGCATGGTGTTCATCACCCGCGACCTGCCGCGCGAGGCGATCGAGGCGACGTTGACGGCGTTTGAGAAGGCGGTCGAAGACCCCCCACCCTAATCTTCCCCCGCTCGCGGGGAAGGGAAGGGGAGGGGGCGCGCTGCCCGCTCCATCGCCTCCGCCGCGACTAGCCAATCGGTCTCCGCCCGCTCGATCAGGCGGACGAGCTCGGCGCGGCGCTTAAGCGCCTCGGAGGGCGAGATGCCGTTGCCCTGCTGGGCCAAGGAGCGGTCCAGCGCTTCGCGCTCCTGGGTCAGCCGTGCAACGGTCTCCTCGGCGAGCCGCGCTCTATTCCGAAGTGGCTCGAGCTCGCGCCGCCGTTCGGCGTCTAGGCGCCGTGCCTTGCGGCGGCTAATGTGCCCGTTCGATCGCGCGCCGTCTGCCGGCCCGCTGCGCTCGAGCACCAGGCGCCTGTAGTCTTCGAGATCGCCGTCGAACGGCCGCACGGTTCCGCCAGCGACCAGCCACAGCCGGTCGGCGATCAGCTCGATGAGGTGCTCGTCATGGCTCACCAGCACGACCGCACCGGCGAATTCGTTGATCGCCTGGACCAGCACTTCGCGGCTTTCGATGTCGAGGTGGTTGGTTGGTTCGTCGAGAATCAGCAGAGCAGGCGCATGATGGGTGACAAGAGCGAGGTTCAGCCGCGCCCGCTCCCCACCCGAGAGGTCCGCGACCGGCAAGAAGGCTTTCTCCTGGCCGAAGCCAAAGCTGCCAAGGCGTGCGCGTACGGCCTCGGGCAAGGCCTCGGGCATCAGGGAGGCGAGGTGGTCGTAGGGCGAAGCCTCGGGCCGCATCTCCTCGATCTGATGCTGCGCGAAAAACCCGCAGGCGAGCTTCGGCGGTCGGGTGATCTCTCCGGCGAAGGGCGTGAGGCGGCCGGCGAGCAGTCGGGCGAATGTCGTCTTGCCGTTGCCGTTAGCGCCGATCAGCGCGATGCGATCGTCGGGATCGAGCCGCAGGTCGAGCCGCGACAATACCGGCTTGCCGGGAACGTAGCCGACGCTGACCCGATCGAGCGCGATCAGCGGCGGTCGCAAATCTGGCGGGTCGGGAAAGCGGATCTGCGGCGGCGGCTCCGCAGCCGAAAGGACGATCGGCTCCAGCCGCGCCAATGCCTTGACCCGGCTCTGCGCCTGCCGCGCCTTCGAGGCCTTGGCGCGAAAGCGGTCTACAAAGGCCTGGAGCCGCTGCCGCTCGGCCTCCTGGCGGCGAGCCATCACATCGAGCCGCCGTGCCGCCTCGGTGCGCGCCCGCATATAGGCGTCGAAGCTGCCGGAGTAGAGGGTGAGCTTTCCCCGTTCGAGGTGCAGGGTTAGTGTCGTCGCCGCGTTGAGGAAGTGGCGGTCGTGGCTGACCAGGATCAGGGTTCGCCGATAGTTGCGCAGAAACCCCTCGAGCCAGAGTGCTGCTTCGAGATCGAGGTGATTGGTCGGCTCGTCGAGCAGCAGCAGATCGGGCTCGGTGAAGAGGATCGCGGCGAGCCCGACGCGCATCCGCCAGCCGCCCGACAAATCGCCGACCGGCTCGTGCTGCATCCCTTCGTCGAGGCCGAGCCCGGCGAGGATGCGTGCCGCCCGGCTGGGTGCCGTATGCGCCCCGATCTCGACGAGCCGCGTCTCGATCTCGGCGATGCGCAGCGGCTCCGCCCCGGCTTCGCGCTCGGCGAGGAGCCGTGTGCGCTCGCGGTCGGCCGCGAGCACCGTCTCGAGCGGGGTCGCCGCACCACTCGGCGCCTCCTGGGCGAGAAAGCCGATGCGGTGGCCGCGCGGCAACTCGATCGTCCCGTCATCCGGCTGCAATGCGCCGCGGATCAAATCTAGCAGGGTCGATTTTCCGGCACCGTTGCGGCCGACGAGCCCGACCTTGCCGCCTTCCCAGATGTGGGCGGACGCCTGGTCGAGCAGCCGGCGCCCGGTGCGCCCGCC
>DATNKF010000540.1:0-6528 GCA_035603555.1 Allostellaceae bacterium | reverse complement strand
TCCCTATGCCCGTTCGCGCGAGTCGCTCGAGACGCTGAGCCGGAACGAGGATCCGGACCCGTGCCACGGGCACAAGCTGCGCTACGTCAACCCGGCGAGCGGCGATTTCGCGATGCCGACGATCGGCACATTCATCCAGCTCTTGCCCAAGGGGTATGCGACCCGTCCTTACCGCGCGACGGACGGCACGGTTTATGTCGTGGTCGAAGGCACAGGCGAGAGCAGGGTAGGGGACCAGGTCTTGCGCTGGCGGCCGCACGACGTCTTTGTCGTGCCAAGCTGGGTGCCGGTGAGCCACCACGCCGAGGCCGAAACGGTGCTGTTCAGCTATTCGGATCGCCCGGTGCAGGAAAAGCTCGGTCTGTGGCGCGAGCAACGCGGCAACGCTTAAGGCGTTAGCCTCTCTCCACACCATCCAATGGGGTGGGGGAGAGCACCTATCTCGGGAGGAACTGATGGCCGAGGCGGCGATGCGCGACGACCATTTCGGTCTCGACGGCAAGGTGGCGATCGTCACTGGCGGTGGCGCCGTGAACGACGGCATCGGCAACGGCCGTGCCGCAGCGATCCTGCTGGCGCGTGCCGGCGCCCGGGTGCTGGTCGTCGATCTCGAACGCGGCCGAGCCGAGCGGACGGCGGCGATGATAGCCGACGAAGGCGGCACCGCCGCGGCCTTTGTCGCCGACGTCACCGACGAAGAGCAAGCCAAAGCGATGGTCGCCGCGGCGCTGGAGCAATTCGGCCGGCTCGATTGCCTCGACAACAATGTCGGAATCGGGGGCCGCGGCAGCGTCGTCGACGTGGCTGTCGAGAGCTGGCGACGGGTCATGCAAGTCAATGTCGACAGCATGTTCCTGGCCTCGCGCCATGCCATCCCGGCGATGAAGGAGACGGCGGGCGGTGGCGCCATCGTCAATGTCTCGTCGATCTCGGCGCTGCGGCCGCGCGGGCTCACCGCCTACTCGACCTCGAAGGGTGCCGTGATCGCCTTGACGCGGGCGATGGCGGTAGACCACGGTCCCGACGGGATCCGCGTCAACTGCGTTGCGCCGGGGCCGGTCTATACCCCGATGGTGTACTCGCGACAGATGACCCCCGCCGCCCGCGAGGCGCGGCGCAAGGCCTCGGTTCTCGCGCTTGAAGGGACGGGCTGGGACATCGGCCGTGCGGTGCGCTTCCTGTTGTCGCCCGAGGCGCGCTATATCACCGGGCAGACCTTGGTCGTCGACGGCGGTGCCACCCTGGTTGGACCGGCCAGGGCGGCCGACTGACGCGGGCTGCAGGGAGGAACGGAAAATGGCGCGCCTACCCTACCTGGATAAATCCGATCTTCTGCCCGAACACCAGGACCTACTGGCGCGCAACCTCAACCTCTACCGGGTCCTCGCCCACAGCCCCCGCGCCGCGCGCAGCCTCAACACGCTGGCGAGATACATTCGGGACGGCAGCCGTCTCGATCCGAGATTGCGCGAGCTGGCGATATTGCAGGTCGGCTATCTGACGGGCTCGGCCTGGGAGTTCTCCCACCATGTCAGAATCGGCCGCGAGATCGGGCTCACGGATGACGAGATCCGCGCCGTTGCGGACGAGACCGCCGGACGCCCGACAATGCTCGATCCACTCGCGAAGGCGGTGTTGCGGGCGGCGCGGGAAATGACCCTCGATCTCACCGTGTCCGACGAGACCTTTGCCGTACTCCAGCAGGAGCTCGACAATGAACGGCTGACCGACCTTGTCGTCACGATATCCTTTTACAACGGCCTCGTGCGCCTACTGGAGACGATGCGGGTCGATGTCGAAGAGGATCATCTCCCCTATCTCGAGGAATTCCCGCTGCCGAAGCGGTAAGCCAAAGGAGGAGCGCAATGCGGGAATTGCCGCAAATCGACCGGGTGCTGCAAACCGCAACCGACCGCGGCGACGTCCCCGGTGTCGTGGCCATGGCAGCGACACGTGAAGGTCCGGTTTATCAGGGCGCCTTCGGCCGGCGCGCCTTGCCCGATGGGCCGCTAATGACCGACGATTCGGTGTTCTGGATCGCTTCGATGACCAAGGCGATCACCTCGACGGCGGCGATGCAGCTCGTCGAGAGGGGCAAGCTCTCCCTGGACGGGCCGATCGCGGAAGTGTTGCCCGAGCTTGCCGCTCCCCAGGTGCTCGAAGGTTTCGATGCGTCGGATGAGCCGAAGCTGCGCCCGGCCCGGCGACCGATCACGTTACGGCACCTGATCACCCACACGGCCGGCTTCGTCTACGACATCTGGCGCCCGGAGATGGGCCGGTACATGGAAAAGACCGGCACACCGGGCATCATTAGCTGCCAAAACGCCGCGCTGATGCTGCCGCTGGTTTTTGAGCCGGGCGAAAGATGGGATTACGGCATCAGCATCGACTGGGTCGGCAAGGCGGTCGAGCGGGTGAGTGGCCAAACCCTCGGCGACTTCTTTGCCGAAAATCTCTTCGGGCCAATCGGCATGAGGGATACCGGCTTCGGAGTGGCCCCGGATCGCCGCGCTCGGCTGGTCGGCATGCATGTGCGAAGCGAGGACGGCGGGCTCGGCCCGATCCTCTTCGAACTCCCGCAGGAGCCGGAATTTCAGATGGGCGGCGGCGGGCTCTACGGCACGGCGGCCGACTATCTCGCCTTCCAGCAAATTTTTCTGAACCAGGGCCGCGCCGATGGCCGGCAAGTGCTGCGATCCGAGACAGTGAGACTAATGTCGCAGAATGCCATGGGCGATCTCAATGTGCGGCGGCTCGAATCGGTCGTTCCCGCCTATTCGAATGACGCGGAGTTCTTCCCGGGCATGGTCAAGAAATGGGGCCTGGGGTTCATGATCTCGACCGAGGCGGTGCCAGGCGGCCGCGATCCCGGCAGCCTCGCCTGGGCCGGGCTGGGAAACACGTATTTCTGGATCGACCCGGCGAGGGGTGTCGCCGGGGTCATCCTGATGCAGCTGATCCCCTTCGCCGACCCCAAGGCGCTGGCGCTGCTCGACGGCTTTGAGAAGGCAGTCTATACGGCGCTGGGATAATCTCCGGGTTTTAGCGACTTGCTAGAGCCCGGGCGAGCTGGCTCACCGCCTCTTGATGCTTCTCGTTGCGGATCTCGGCGAAGTTGCGGGCGATTTCGAGCAGCATGCGCTGGTGCGGCGTAACTTGACGGGGACCTTCCTGTCCGATGCCTTCGTAGAAATAGGTGATCGGCGCGCTCAACGCGCGGGCAATTTCGAACAGTCTGCCGGCTGAGACACGATTTATCCCGCGCTCGTATTTGTGAGCTTGTTGATAAGTGACGCCAATCATCTCGGCCAGCTGCTGCTGGGTCAGGCCCAACATAATGCGGCGCTCACGAATTCGCGCTCCGACATGATCATCGATCGCTGCAGTCGACCGCCCTCTCTTCGGTTTTGCCATGCTGCTCATCCTGCTTGTGTGCCCAAAACGCGCTGATCGTGGCCTCTATCGCCATCAACGCGATCAAGGCCATTTAATTCCAACCAGCCCGACCGGGCCGATAGAGAACGTGATCAGCGGTGCGCCAATCCCACGACGATGCGCGAATGCGAGCATCGGAGCGTCCAACAATCGCGAAAATAGTATACCGGGCTCGCCTTGACAAGACCATTCGGTTGATCGGCTCGAGGCAGAATTCGCGTGATCCTCGTCAACTCGCGACCAACAGGACGGACCGGGTGGACTGTTGGAGGATGGCTGCCGCGGCGCGGCCGTAGGACAGCGTGGCTCCAGGTCGCGGGCTGACGCCCATGACGATGAGATCATGCTCGCCACTCTTCAACTGGCGGAGGATGGCCTCATCCGCATCGGCATGCCCGCGGATGGCCGTCCGGACCGGCACGCCGAGCTGATCGCCCAGTTGGACGGCGTCACGCAGGATCGCCGCTTCGTTGGTGTCGGTGCGCCATGACAACCGCTCCCGGCTCGCCACGTGCAACACGGTGACCCGGCCGAGGCTGGCGCGCGCGAGCGCCACCGCAATCTCGGTGCCGCGCCGTGAGTGACCGGTTCCGGTAATTGGCACCAAGATGTCGAGGTGGGAGGCGCCAGCCGGTTCCCGATAATGCGGTCCCCGCGCGACGGCGATCGCGATGGGACCGTCAAACGCCGCAGCGATACCCGCGATCTTCGCATCGATTTCGCCGTCGGCGGAGACTGCGGGCTCTACTCCGATCAGAAGGAGGTCGTAGCCCTTCCGCGCTTCTTCGGCAATCGCTTGCTCCGTCAGCTCCGCTTGCCTCGTCGTAATGTCGACCGGAGTCGCCACGGCTTCGGCGTGCGCGCTCGCGATCTCAGCGGCGCTGGCCGCGTCCTCTACGATGGCCCCCACTTCGCCGGCACGCGTAAGGCGCGTCCGCTGTTCGCCGCTGTCGGCGCCGGATACGAGTTGCAGGACGGTGCTCGGGATCCGTTGCGAGCCGGATAGCAGCCCCGCCAAGCGCGAGGCGAATTGGCCGTTTGCGCTTTCGTCGACCGCGACGAGCAGACGCTCGACATTGCTGATGAACCCGCGCGCTTCGAATTCTTCGCGTTCGATTCGCGTTTTCTCATCGGGCCGGAGCGGCAGGCGTGCGAGCGCCCAACGCAGCATCGGCGGCATCGCCATCGTCGTGACGATCGCCATGGTCACGATGATCGTGAAGAGATCCTGGCTGAGCGCGCCCATCGAGAGGCCGAGAGACGCGACGATGACTTCGGTCGAGCCGCGGGCGTTCATACCCACCCCGAGGGCCAGCGACTCCCGCCATGTCAAACCGCCGATGGCGCCGCCGATAAAGGCCCCGCTGAACTTGCCGAGGCTGGCGATGGCGATAAGGCCGAGCGCAAGAAGCAGCAGGGACGGGTTTTCCAGCACCCGAAGATCGGCGTTGAGCCCTGCTACGCCAAAAAAGACAGGCATGAACAGAGCGGTGATCAGCCCGCGCAGCTGCTCGTCGATGTGGCGGGTCAAGATCGGCGATTGGCCCACGAGTATACCGGCGACGAATGCACCGAGAATGGTGTGCACGCCGATCGCATGAGTGATCAGGGCCATGATCCCCATGACGACCAGGATGGTCGTGATGACCGGCACTTCGCTGACGAGCGTATCGTTGGCCCATCGGATCAGAAAGAACACCAGTCGCCGGCCGATGGTGAAGCTCACGATGAGGAACAGCGCGGTCCCGACAATGCTCTGAGTAAGCGAGGCCAGATCGACGCCGCCGTGAAGCGCCAGACCGAACGTCACCGCCATGATGATCCAGCAGGTGGTGTCGTCGATGATCGCAGAGGTGACGATCAGCTGGCCGACGGTCCGGCGCATGAAGTTCATCTCGCGCACGACCATCGCCACGATCTTGACCGAGGAGATCGACAGCGCGGTGCCGAGGAACAATGACGTGATCAGGCGCTGCTCCGGGTGCGGCAGCATGCTGGCGGGCAGCAATTCGCCGAGCGCGAAGCCACAGACAAAAGGCACGGCAATGCCGGTCAGCGATACGCTCAGGGCGGTGCTGCGCGACTTTCGCACCACCGACAGGTCTGTTTCCATGCCTGTCAGGAGCAGCAGCATCAGGATGCCGAGTTGGGAGACGGCATCGATCATCGCCTTCTGCTCGCGATCGGGTGGGAAGATGGCGTGCTGCAGATCGGGCAACAACGCGCCCAGCACCGAAGGGCCGAGCAGGACACCGGCGATTAGCTGCCCCATCACCGCGGGCTGGCCTATACGCAGCATCGCCTCGCCCAAGACGCGCCCGGCCACCAAGAGCAGAATAATCTGGGCTACAAATACCACCTCGGAGGGACCAACATGTGGTGTCGCTCCCCCCTCGGCGGTGACCGCGACCACGCTCGGCATTGCGATCAGCGGGAGGGCGATGAGGAACGCCCACATCAGCCGTTCGACCGCGATCATCCAAGACCCGCCGTGGTCAACTCGCATCTATCCCCCTTGCTCGCTCCGAATGGTAAACGTGACAGCGGCTCGAATGGCCCCATCGACGCGACCCCCACGCACGCCGACCCCGGCGCCCTGGCCTCCCCGCTAGCGGGGAGAGGTGTCTCGGCGCTTGCCTGGTGCCGTCCGACAGCGGCAAGCTGATTCATCCGGCGATCGAGAGGAAACCATGAACGAACCGGTCGGCCTTGCCCGCGGGCTCACCAATTACGGCGACCCCGATTTTGCGCTTTATCTGCGGCGCTCCTTCGCCCGCTCGATGGGCTATTCCAGCGAGCTCTTGGCGCGTCCGGTGATCGGCATCGCCGACAGCTCCTCGGGCTTCAACAATTGCCACCGGCACTTCCCCGAGCTGATCGCGGCGGTCGAACGCGGCGTGCTGGCGGAAGGCGGTTTGCCGTTGCGCTTTCCGACGATCTCGCTCGGCGAGGTGTTCCTGAACCCCACCAGTCTGATGTTCCGAAACCTCATGGCGATGGATACGGAAGAGATGATCCGCGCCCAGCCGATGGATGCGGTGGTGCTGGTCGGAGGCTGCGACAAGACCGTGCCGGCCCAGCTGATGGGCG
>DATNKF010000539.1:0-2264 GCA_035603555.1 Allostellaceae bacterium | reverse complement strand
CTCTCCGACTCGGATCTCCCCGATATCGATTATGATCGAGGCGACCAGCGATTCGCTCTCCGCAAAAATCTTCTTGATCCTCCCTATTATACGAAGCTGTGGAAAATAGACCTCGGTTAGATCGGAGCAGAAACATGGATAACGTGACAGAGAACCGCACACTGGCGGCGGATCTGACCCTGGCTCTCGCCAAAGACGCGAGCGCTCTCGGATACGATGAGCTACCCGCGCCAGCGCGCGAGCTTGCCCGGCAGTGCGTGCTCGACTATCTGGGCGTGGCGCTTGCCGGGGCGGAGGACCCCCTCGTTCGAATTTTGCTAGACGAGATGGCGGAGGCCGGCGGGTCGCCGCAGGCGAGCGTCATTGGCCACGAGGTGAGGCTGCCCGCGCTCTCGGCGGCGCTCGTCAATGGTGCGGCAGCCCACGCGCTCGACTACGACGATGTCAACATGGCGATGCCTGGACATCCCTCGGTCGCGATCCTGCCGGCGTTGCTGGCATTGGCCGAGGTGAAGGGCTCTTCCGGCTGCGAGGTCATCACCGCTTTTGTCGCCGGCTACGAGACCGCCTGCCGGATCGGCGCGGCATTGCAGCCCGGGCATTACAATCTCGGGTTCCACTCGACCGCCACCGTCGGCAGTTTTGGTGCTGCCGCAGCCTGCGCCCGGCTCCTCCGCCTCGATACCGCGGCGACTGCGATGGCGCTGGGCATCGCCGGCACCCAAGCGGCCGGGCTCAAATCGCAGTTCGGGACCATGTGCAAGCCGTTTCACGCCGGCAAGGCGGCGCAGAACGGCCTCTTGGCAGCGCGCCTTGCCTCGCGTGGGTTTTCGAGCCGCGCCGACATCGTTGAATGCGTCCAGGGTTTTGCGCTGACCCATGGGCCGGATTTCGCGCCGGCAGCTGCGTTGGCCACACCCGAAGGCGGCTTCCACCTGCTCGCCAACCTCTTCAAATACCACGCCGCCTGTTATTTTACCCATGCGCCGATCGAATGCGCGCGCCGGCTGCGCCGGGAGCACCGGGCGACGCCCGACATGATCGCCCGCATCACCTTGCGGATCGATATGAGCTCCGACCGGGTCTGCAACATTGCGACCCCGGTCGACGGGCTGCAGAGCAAGTTCAGCTTGCGCCAGACGGTGGCAATGGCCTTGGCCGGGGTCGACACAGCGAGCCTCGGCGCCTACAGCGCGGAGAATGCCCGGGACCCTGGTTTGGTCGCGCTGCGCGAGCGGATCGGTTTCGACTGGCAGAACAACTGGCCGCAGACCCTGAGCGAGCTCGAACTCGATCTCGTCGACGGACGGCGCGTTTCTGCTCGTCACGACGCCGGGATTCCGGCTCCCGATGTTGCCGCGCAGGGAGAGTGCTTGGCGGCCAAATTCGATGCCTTGGTCGAACCAGTGCTCGGGGCTCCGCGCGCCCGCGAACTGCGCGAGATGACATCCGATCTCGACCGCCTCGGATCGATCGGCAGCCTCACCCGGCTCGCCGCTAGGGCGTGACTGCCCTCGCGTCCGGCATGGCGCTTCTCGCTCAGGGCACCGTCAGGCGATAGACCCGCGCCGCGGTGCCGCTGTAGAGCGCTCTCTTCTCGGCTGCCGATGCACCCGATGTGATGCGCTTGAACGCGTTCCACAGCTCGGTGTAACCGCCGGACTGCTTGTCCGGCGGGAAGTTGCTCTCGAACATGCAGCGGTTGGGGCCGAAGGCTTCGATGCAGGGCTCGATATACAGGCGCCACGCCGCGGCAAGGTCTTCGGAGGACGGCGGCAGGTCGCGCTCGTGGAAGTCGAAGCCGAACGAGGTCATGCCCACACCGCCGAGCTTGACATTGACGTTCGGGCATTTGGCCAATTCGGCGATGTCCTTCTTCCAGCCGGCGAGGATCTCCTGCCGATGCCCGCTATAGGGGCCGACGCCGAGCACGCCGCCGACATGGTTGAGGATGATCGTGGTGTCGGGGAAGGCGCGGGCGAGGTCGATCGCATCCGGCAATTGCGGATGGTATTGCCAGGACTCGAAACTGAGCCCGAGCGGAGCGAGCTGGGCAAAGCCTTCGCGGAATTTGGGGTCCCGCACCAGATGCGGCGGGACGACGCGCGTGGCGAACTTCTGGATCGCGTCATTGCTGTCCCATGACACCCCGTGGCGGATGCCGCGGAAGCGCCCGCCGCCAAGCCTGATCTCGGCCTCCAGCACCTCGCGCACGCGGGCGCCAAGTGTCAGGTCGGCATGGCCGATGATCGCCTCGGCAACAC
>DATNKF010000538.1:0-3319 GCA_035603555.1 Allostellaceae bacterium | reverse complement strand
TGATCTTATTCGGCCCTGGCGCGCATTCGACGGTAAGCGCGAGCGAGCGATGCGGGACCTATCTGGGCTCGCGCTTGCGCGCTCCCGAGGGCAAGCGCATCTTCGGCCGGCCGGGAGGACCCAATGAAATTCGGCTATTTCACGCTGAGCGACAATCGCTACGCAAACAACACCAGAACCGCCAATCAGTTTGTCGCCGACATCATCGACGAGGCGGTCTACGCCGAAGAGGTCGGCCTCCACTCGGCCTGGATCGGCGAGCATCATTTCAGCACCCTGGGCGTGCTCTCCTGCCCCGACCTCGTGCTCGCCAATGTCGCGGCCCGAACGCGGCACATTCGCCTCGCCCCGGCGGTCACCGTCCTGCCGCTGCATCATCCGATCCGGGTCGCCGAGCAATGGGCGACCCTCGACCTGTTGAGCGGCGGCCGTGTCGATTTCGCCGCCGGTCGCGGCTATGACCGCCAGGAGTACCGGCCCTTCAAGGTGTCGTTCGAGGACAATCAGGCAATCTTCGAGGAGGGGATGGAGATCGTCCGCCTGCTGTGGTCGGCCGACGACCCGATCTCATATGCGGGCAAGCATTACCAATTCGAGGATGTCGCGATCACGCCAAGCCCGGTGCAGCGCCCGCTCCCGGCTTATGTTGCCTCGTTCTCGCAGCCCTCGATCGAGCTTGCCGGCCGGCTCGGCTGCGGGCTGATCGTCGCACCCTTTGCCGCCGCGATGAGCTATGGCGGGCTTCGCCAGGTCGCAGATCTCTATCACGAGACCTGCGCCCGTCACGGCCGGCCGCCGGGGCGGCTGATGTGCAGCTATTTCATCCATTTTGCCGACACCCCTGCCGAGGAGGAAGCCGCGCGCGCTCGGCAGATCCGCTACTACAAGGAGTGCGTGATCGCCGCCTTTCCGGGCGATCCGCAAACCGCTCCGCCAAGCTATCGCTATTTCATCGGTATGGTTGAGCGCCTGCGCAATGTGCGTCCCGAAGACCTGACCGAAAACTCGGTGCTGCTCGGCTCGCCCGAACGGATCACCGACACCCTAAAAAAGGTCGAGGCCGCCGGGTTCGACGAGGTGATCCTCTATTTCAATGTCGGCCTGAAGCCCCACCCCCAGGTCAAGGACGAGATGGCGCGCTTCATGGCCGAGGTCGCCCCGGCTTTTTAGAAACGATCCCTTACCGAGTCCCCGTCATTCTCCGGTTCAACACGAAGCCACGGAGGACACGGAGACATCGATGAGCCTTTCTCATGGCAGCGAACTAAGCGAGCGCGTCATCGGGCTGGCAATCGATGTCCATCGCCAACTCGGGCCGGGATTACTCGAATCTGTTTATGAAGAATGCCTGTGCTTCGAACTCCAGCACGCAGGCATCGCTTATAGCCGCCAAGTTCCCCTTGCGCTGGTCTACAAGAAGATCCGGCTCGAATGCGGCTATAGAATGGATGTCGTCGTCGAGCGTCAGCTCATTGTAGAAATCAAAGCTGTCGATCACCTATTTCCGATCCACGAAGCTCAGATGCTGACCTACCTTCGGCTGAGTGGTCACCGGGTCGCTCTGCTGATGAATTTCAATACCGTTACCCTCAAGGATGGGCTTCGGCGCTTTGTTCTCTGAATTCCTTGTCTCCGTCTCCTCCGTGTCTCCGTGTTGAGTCAGCGCATTTAATCGGTAATGGCGGAGAGCGGGCGGGCGACGCTTTCCAGGGGTTGCCCTTCGGCCTTGACGCCGATCGCAAGCTCGGTCAGTGCGGCCGCGATCATTAGGGCCGCGCCGAAGAGATAGCCGTCGAAGACCGCACCACGCTCCCCCGAGCCGATCAACATGCCGAAGAGCCACGGGGCGACGGCACCGCCCAGCGCGGTACCGACGGCATAAAAGAATGCGATGGCGAGCGCCCGGGCTTCGATTGGAAAGCTCTCGCTGACCGTCAAATAAGCGGCACTCGCCGCCGCCGAGGCGAAAAAGAAGATCCCGCTCCAACACAGGGTCAGCTCTCGGGCGTCGACCGCCTCTTCGCGGAAGAGATACCCGACGATAGCGAGCAGCACCCCCGAGATCGCATAAGTCGAGGCGATCATCGGCTTGCGTCCGATCCGATCGAACAGCGGGCCGAGCAGCAGCGGACCAAAAAAGTTGCCGATCGCGAAGGGCAGCACGTACCAGCCGATCGAGGCCGAGGGCACGCCGTAAAATTGCGTCAGGACGAGCGCGTAAGTGAAAAAGATCGCGTTATAGAAAAACGCCTGCGAGCCCATCAGTACCAGGCCGAGCACGGCGCGCTGCGGATAGTCGCGCACGATCGCCAGCACCATCCGCACCATCGGGGTGTGCGAGGTCGCGGCGAGCCGAATTCGCCCGCCCGTCGGCGGCGGCAATGGCGTCCCGGCAGCGCGCGCAACGCGGCGCTCGATTTGTTCGACGACTGCCTCTGCCTCGCCGGGGCGTGCGTGCAAGACCAGCCAGCGCGGGCTCTCGGGAAGCAGGCGGCGCAGCGCCAAGATCCCCAGACCAAGAACAGAGCCGATCCCGAAAGCGGCCCGCCAACCCCAATCCGGCGGCAAGGTGCCCGGCTGCAAGAAGACGACCGCACCCGCGGCTCCGAGTGCCGCACCGATCCAGAAGCTGCCGTTGATCGCGAGATCGGTGCGGCCGCGAAAGCGCGGTGGCATGAACTCCTGGATCGCCGAGTTGATCGCCGTGTACTCGCCGCCGATGCCGGCGCCGGTCAGCGCACGGAACACCGCAAAGCTCCAGAAATCCCATGAAAACGCGGTCGCTGCGGTCGCCACGAGGTAAAGCCCGAGCGTCACAAAAAACAACTTTCTGCGGCCCAAGCGATCGGTCAGATATCCGAACACCACCGCACCGATGACCGCCCCGATGAGATAGGCGGTGCCGACAAGGCCGACCTCCTCGGCATCGAAATGCAGCACCGGGCTTTCCTGCAGGGCGCCCGCGATCGAGCCCGCCAATGTCACCTCGAGCCCGTCAAGGATCCAGGTGATGCCGAGCGCCACAACGACGAGCGTGTGAAACCGGGACCACGGCAGGCGATCGAGGCGTGCCGGGATATCGGTCTCGATGACGGCGGCGGTGTCGGGCATGCTGAGGTGACGCTCGCCACGGCATAAGGTTTCAAAACGATGATACGGCAGTTAGCTCTGATCGCGTTTTTCTGCCTGTCCACGGCGGTATCGCGAGCGGACGAGGTTGGCCGGTTCAGCAACGATTGGACTGGCAACGGCATTGTGGTCGAGGCCGTTGCCGACCCCAAGATAGCGGGTGTCACCTGTCATCTCGTGCATTTCGACC